>CAYWNI010000058.1:0-8220 GCA_964459525.1 uncultured Lentimicrobiaceae bacterium
ACCCGAAGCATTGGCTAAAGTTAACGCGCTTAAAACTTTGGCCGACAAGCAAAAAAAATACAATGATCAGGTTCAGAAAGCCGATGATTTATACGTGGGTAAGGATTTCATCGCAGCAAAAAAAGCTTACCAGTCTGCTGTTGACTTTTGGCCAGAAAAATCCTATCCCGCTGATATGATTCGTAAAATAGATGATCAACTTGCCGATCAACGAAAAGATTTGGATAAGAATTATACCTTGTTTGTTAGGCGTGGTGATAGTTTGTTCAATGATGCGGCATTTATAGAAGCAAAAGGTGAGTATAGTCTGGCGTTGAATCTCAAGCCTTACGAAACATATCCCAAACAACAATTGGAAGCTATCGAGCTGGTTTTTGCCAAAAGGCAACAGGCACTTGAATCGCAATATGTCGATTTGATAAAATCTGCCGATAGTGCCTACAGTGCAGCCAATTATGCCCTTGCCGTTCAGAAATATGAGTTTGCCCTCACAGTACGGGAGCTGGATCCCTATCCGCCTCGGCAGTTGGAACTGATCGCGAAAAAAATTGAAGCTCAAGCTGAAAGTGAGCGTCTGCAAAATGCGTATCTCAAATTGGTTGCGGAAGCAGATCAGCTTTTTAATAGCAGTCAATTCGATATGGCTAAGGTTAAATACCTGGAAGCTATTGCGCTAAAGCCTGAGGAGGTGTATCCAAAAGGTAAGGTTGATGAGGTTAACCAGATGATGGCTGACGCAAAAAAACAAAAAGAAATTAATGCCAAATACAACGATCAGGTGGCTATGGCCAACAGTTTTTTTGAAGCAGGAAAGCTAAATCAAGCCAGAGCAGCGTGGGAAAAAGCAAAAGAAGTAAAGCCATTCGAAATTACGCCAACAAGCAAAATTGCAGAAATTGATGACGTGCTTGCCGAGCAAGCACGTCAGGCTGAAATCGACCAACAATATCAAACATTGCTCGATTCGGGTAATGTGGTGCTGAATGGAGAAATGTATGCCGAAGCTTTGGCTGTGTACGAGGCTGCTGCTCAGGTAAAACCCAATCATCCAATAGCAACGCAAAAAATAAATGAGATAACAGCTATAGTAGATCGTTTGGATAAAGAAGCAGCCCGTAAATTGGCTTTCGACGAAAGTGTGTTTAAGGCTGATCTGCTTTTTGGTGAAGGAAAATATGAGATGGCTCGCGTTGAATACCAAAAAGCTGCCACGTTAGCTAAGGACAATAACCACCCCAGTGAACGCATCGCTGAGATTGATAAATTGTTGGTGCAAATGGCTGCAGAAAGGGAACAACGCTTTCAAAATGCTATGGCCAAAGGTAATGAGTATTTCGAGTTAAGGCAGTATCAAAAGGCACTGGATGAGTTTAGTTTGGCAGCCAGTATAAAGCTCGACGATGCTTTTGTGACGGCTAAAATGATAGAATGTGAGAATCAAATTGCCGAAATGATGAAGGAGGTGATTGCGCGTTACAACATTGTTATTGCTGAGGCAGATAAGCTTTATGAAGCCAAAATCTACGATAAGGCTATTTCCTCGTACAAAACTGCCCGAGATATAAAACCTGACGAAACATATCCCCAAGAAATGGTTGCTAAAATCACAAAATACATCGAGGACAACGCCATTACTGACATCCTAAACCAGCCGCTGACTGTGGTTTCAAAAACAACTGAAAAAATTACTTTTGATCCGGTTCCTGTTAATGTTAGGAAAAGTAACTATATTCTGGTTAAGGCCAGAAGTATTGGTGGTCAGCCTGTATCGGTAATTTTTAGTTATGGAAGTGCCACCGGAAAAAATGGTGGATTTGTGGTAACAATGCCTGAAAGTGAAGAGATGAATGATTTTATCATCCGCGTGGGCAACCAGTACAAATGGTTTTCCGAAGACAATAATTGGCTTGAAATTTATCCGGAAAATGGTGACATTGAGCTATCACTGATCCGAATTTCAACGAGCAATTAGTCATGTATATTACAAAATCTATTTTGGAGGAAGCCGATAAGGCAACAAGTAAAAAGGATATTGAAAACCTTGTCGATAAATTATTGGTTTTGCTTACTCAGTATTCAGAGGATGCTGAATTGTTTAGGTTGCGGGCTTCGCTTTGGGTAAAACTGGATGAAAAGGGAAAGGCCATTAACGATTATAATGAGGTTCTTCGGCGGAAGCCAAACGACCAAGAAGCCCTATCGAAAATACTGTTTCTTGAAACCATACTTCGTTTTAATAATTCAGACATTTACGCCAACACCAACACAAACATGGATCCTTGGCTGGAATAATGCCGAATTTCACTGAAAAACAACATTAGATAAACAATTACTGTACCTGCGAAGAAGGGATAAATCACCTTTGAAATGGCACGAACAAAAGTGCTATCTTTGCACCTCAAAATTTTAAAATAATGGCATTTATCAATTCATTTGAAAAGGAAGGTAATTTTTTGTTTAAACACAGAGGTGAGATTCCTGTTGTGCTTTTTTTACTTGCCATTCCTGTGGTATATTTTACCCATTCACGCATGGGTGTTCAGGCCAAGGAAATAACTTCATGGGTTGCGTTTTCGCTAAGTTTTCTTGGGTTTGTTATTCGTGCAATTGCTATCGCCACAACACCTAAAGGCACTTCCGGACGTAATACAAAAGAAGGTCAGGTGGCTGAATCATTGAATACAACAGGTATTTATTCCATTGTAAGGCATCCGCTTTATCTGGGTAATTATTTCATGTGGATAGGGATTGTTTTGTTCACTTTCAACTGGATGTTCGTGGTTATCGTAACACTTGCATTCTGGCTTTACTACGAGCGAATTATGTTTGCCGAAGAGCGGTTTTTAGAACGTAAATTTGGCGATTCCTATATGAATTGGGCCAATGCTACCCCAGCATTTATCCCTTGTTTGCGGAAATACAAAAAGAATACGGTTCCTTTTTCTTTTAAAAGTGTTTTGCGCCGCGAGTACTCGGGTTTGTTGGCCACTGTAGTGGGATTTGTGTTTATCGACGATTTGCGCCACTTTTTTAGGTTTGGAAATGTGGAGCTTGAAACCAACGGCCATTATTTGCTGTTAGGTGCAGTGTTGTTGGCATTGATTCTAAGATCAATCAAACACTATACGCCTCTTTTAAAAGAAGAGGGCAGATCTTAATTCGAAACAGCTGAGTTTTTCTTTTTCTTAGCTGATCTAATTTTTTCTCGGGGTTTTCACTAACCGCTTTTTGTGTGTTTTTGAACATGGTTATGTTGGGTCAAAGAAATGCGTTGATCCCACGATTTACAAAAAAAAAACAGCCCGATATGGGGGGCTGTTTTGTGGTTGAAACCTAAACTTTTTGTTTTGGCAAATTCTACTTTTGCACGATATCCTCTGCCTGTTTTTCAGCCCATTCTATGAGCAGGGTTGATGTTTCGGGAGTAAGTGCTGCCTCAGGATGTTTCTTTATGAAACCAGATTTTGGCATTTTCTCATCTTTAACTTCTTCAGCAATTTCGAGCAGTTTACTTACTTTTTTGGTGGGTTCAAGGCTGTTTAATTTGTCGAAATTTAATTTGGACTTCGATTTTAAACCTTTTCCTTCATCGCTATGGCAAGGCATACACGATTTGTCGAGTACCACTTGAACTTGCTCAGGAATGTTTATTTCGTCCTGATTGCTTTCGGTTGTAGGGTTGGCTTGGTTGAATGCAAATCCAATGATGATCAACGGAAATGCGACTGCGATTAACAAAACTTTTTTCATCGTATTATTCCATTAAGTTTTTTGCTTTCTCAGTTGCCCAGTCCGAAAGTGTTTTTGCTGTTTCTTCAGTAAGTGCCATGTCAGGATGGTCGGCTAATACCTTTTTCGGTGGCATATCACCACTGATAATTACATCTGAAATGCCAGTCAGTTTGCCAATTAGCTTGACTCTTGAAAGCTCATCCAGCTTGTCAAACATAAGTTTTTTCTTTCCTTTTTCGTTTTTTGACTCTGAATAATGACACCCATAACAGGAGTTGTCGATAACGCTTTGAACGTTTTCAGGAATCTCAATGCCTGCTGGCGTTGAAATGACTTTAATTTCATTTACAGAAGAGGGGTAATTGGCTCTGATAAACAAAAAACCTGCTGCCAGCGCCAGAATAAACAAATAATACTTTTTCATGTTGGTTGTTTTAGTGATACTTTTACAAATACAAATGTACAACTTATTTTGTTATTTAAAATGAATTTAAACTATATAAATTTTCATTCAGATTTACAAACCCTGCTCGATCAAAAATACAACCAGTATTGCGTAATAGATTTTATATCAGATGATCCAATATCTATCCCTAAACGGTTTATTGTTAAAGAAGACATTGAGATTTCTGCTTTTCTGACAGCCCTAATTTCTTGGGGACGCCGCCCCGCAATAATAAAATCGGCTACTTTCCTTATGGAGTTAATGGATAATCAGCCTTATAATTTTGTTATGAGCGCAAATGAGCAGCAGTTAAAACGACTAGATACTTTTGTCTATCGCACTTTTAATACGTCTGATTTGTTGTTTTTGATTGCCGCATTAAAAAGTGTTTATACTGATCATGGTGGGTTGGAGCGCATAGCAAACGGAACTTGGGCTGAAACTGGCGAGATAAAAAGTGTTATTATGGCCCTACGCGATGAATTGCTTAAAACCGATCACCTAACTCGATCTGAAAAACACCTGGCAAATCCTTTAAAAGGCTCTTCAGCAAAGCGAATCAACATGTTTTTAAGGTGGATGGTTCGAGGCAATACAGAGGGAGTGGATTTTGGTCTTTGGAGCAAAATACCCACAAATGCTTTGATTTGTCCGCTTGATGTGCATTCAGGAACTGTTGCCCGAAAACTTGGTTTGCTTAGCAGGCTGCAAAACGATTGGAAGGCTGCGGAGGAACTAACCCTCAAATTAAAGATGTATGATCCATCCGACCCAATAAAATACGATTTTGCTCTTTTTGGAATGGGGATATACGAAAAGTTGTAAACGCCAATTTGGTTTCGTTCGATTGCTTAATACCTATTTCGGTTTTTATTTGTGAGGGATCAGCGAAATTGATATAAATTTGCTCCCCACAAAAACATTTTGGTAAAAAAACCATGCCATGAATATCCGATCCTTAAAAAAACACATCTATGAAATTATTTATGAAGCTGATACTGTAGGGGGGAAGGCGTTCGATATTGCGCTGTTTTACGCAATAATACTTAGCGTTGTCATTGTTATGCTCGATAGTGTTCACGCTTTAAATATTCAATTTGGGCATTGGTTTCATATGCTTGAATGGGTTATTACTATCTTATTTAGCATAGAATATGTCTTGCGGGTTTGGACGGTAAAACGAGCAAGTAAATACATTTTTAGTTTTTATGGTATAATTGACTTGATGTCGGTTTTGCCCGCTTATCTTGGATTGTTTATCGCCGGAACGCATTTTCTTGTTGTCATTCGAATCCTTAGGCTCTTGCGAATTTTTCGTGTATTAAAATTGGTTCGTTACATCGGAGCTACGGAGGATTTGGTTTCGGCTTTTGGCGCAAGCAAACGAAAAATAGTAGTTTTTATGGAGTTTGTTCTAATCATTGTCGTGATTATGGGCGCATTGATTTACCTTATCGAAGGCCCTGAGAATGGATTTACGAGTATTCCAAAATCAGTTTATTGGGCTATAGTAACCATTACCACAGTAGGTTATGGCGATATTGCACCACAGACTGTTGCCGGACAGGCGCTGGCATCCGTTCTTATGATAACAGGTTTTGCAATTATTGCAGTTCCTACCGGGATAATTACGGCTGAGATAAACAGAGTAGGTAAGTCAAAAAATACACAAGCTTGTAGTAACTGTTTGTATGGTCATCATGATAACGATGCGTTATACTGTAAAAAATGTGGTCAGAAATTGTGATGATAACGTTCAAAATATGGATAACAAATTGTCTAAAAGAGCATCTAAAATAGATAATTGATTACTTTTGTCGTTGAAATATACTAAAGACTGAATCTTTATGTTTTTTCATTGAAATCATATTATGTATCATCAATTTAAAAAGTTTAAAATGAAAAGAATACTAATTACCCTTGCTCTTGTTTTCTCAGTTGTTTTACTGTCGGCTCAGGAAGACGTAAAAAAAGCGAATGGCCCTGAAATCACTTTTGAAAAGACTGTTCACGATTACGGAACTATTTATGTGAATGGCGATGGCGCCTACGAATTTAAGTTTACCAATACTGGGAATGAGCCGTTGATTCTCAGCAAACCTCGTTCATCATGCGGATGCACCGTGCCTTTATGGCCTAAGGAACCAATCCTTCCTGGTGAATCAAACAGTATAAAAGTAACCTATAATACCAGTAAGGCAGGTCCATTTAATAAAACCGTTACTGTTTATTCTAATGCGGCCAGCTCTGCAAACGTTATGCTCCGCATCAAAGGAAAGGTTGAGCCTAAACCTGCTGAAGCAATGCCTGAAAAAGATGGTGGCGTAGGTGCGGCTCCTGTAAATAAATAAAAAACAGCACATTACAGTTTTCTTTGTTTGTCTTTTTTGAGACAAGCACTAGATGCTGACTGCCAATTTACAAAATGTAATTCTGTTGATCAAAAAGCGGCATGCATGTGATTTGATGACTCCGCTAAACCAAATTAATAATAAAATTGTCATGTTAAGTATTTCGAAAAAAGGGCAACAAATGCCTGAGTCTCCTATACGGAAGCTTGTTCCATATGCTGAAGAAGCGAAAAAGCGAGGAGTACATGTACATCACCTCAATATTGGTCAGCCTGATATTGAAACGCCTGAAATTGCTTTGAATTCTATTAAAAATATGCAGGAAAAGGTGTTGGCATACAGTCACTCAGCCGGTGTTTTATCTTTGCGAAAAAGGTTGTCAGAGTATTACAAAGGTGTTAATATTCATCTCGAACCTGAAGAGATTATCGTAAGCGCTGGAGCTTCCGAAGCTTTGCTTTTTGCTTTCCAGTCCATTATGGATGCAGACGATGAGGTGATTATTCCTGAGCCTTTTTATGCCAATTACAATGGGTTTGCTACCAATGCTGGCATTAAGGTTGTCCCTATTTTTTCAAGCATTGAAAGTGGATTTGCTTTGCCTCCTATTGAGGAATTTGAAAAAAATATTACGCCAAAAACCAAAGCTATCCTGGTTTGTAATCCTAATAATCCTACCGGATATCTTTACTCGAAAGAGGAGCTGGAGGTGTTGCGTGACATAGTAAAAAAACACGGGTTGTTTTTAATTGCCGATGAGGTTTACCGCGAGTTTACCTACGATGGCAAAAAGCATTATTCATGTATGTATTTGGATGGAATTGAAGAAAATGTAATTCTTATTGATTCTGTTTCAAAACGTTACAGTGCATGTGGGGTGCGCATTGGTTGGCTGGCATCAAAAAATAAAAAGCTGATGGCTACCGCAATGAAATTTGCGCAGGCAAGATTAAGTCCACCTTTGTTGGGACAAATTGTTTCTGAAGCCGCTGCTGATACACCAAAGTCTTATTTTGATACTGTTGTTAAAGAATATATCAGCCGTCGAAACACAATTGTAGCTGGGATTAATAAAATAGAAGGGGCTTATTGCCCTAATCCTGAAGGTGCTTTTTATGTTGTAGCTAAGTTACCAATTGACGATAGCGACCGTTTCTGTAAATGGCTTCTGGAAGATTTTACTTATGATAACCAAACAGTTATGCTTGCTCCAGCTTCTGGTTTTTATTCAACAAAAGGAAAAGGCAAAGACGAGGTACGCATCAGTTATGTGCTCAAAGTAAGCGATCTGGAAAAATCTGTAAAGGTGTTAGCGGAGGCTTTGAAAGTATATCCTGGCCGAACGCTTTAACTGAAAGAGCTTAGTCATTGATATGCATGAATTTTCAATTGCAATCAGTATTGTAGAACTGGCTGAGAATGAAGCTAAAGCTGTTTCCGCTACATCTATTTCAAAACTCGTTTTGGAAATAGGAACGATGGCGGGTATTGAACTTGAAGCACTCTACACTGCTTTGGAATCAGCTATACAAAATACACTTTTGCAAGAGGCAGAGATTTTGGTGGAAAAAGTTCAAGCCATGACTACCTGTGATGATTGTGGTCATCAGTTTGAGATAAATGATTTTTTATGCCCTTGCCCTAAATGTGGTGGTTATTACAACGATGTTTATTGTGGCAAGGAATTGAAAA
>CAYWNI010000058.1:8230-11776 GCA_964459525.1 uncultured Lentimicrobiaceae bacterium
TTGAAAATTAAAACATTGATTGCTGAAGCATAAGCATTCCTTTATTTGAACATAAGATATAAGTGTTGGTGTTTCTGTTGTTTAGATATTGACATACAGCTCTTCTGCTGGTATGTACCCTGCTGATATTTTTGTACTTTTGTAAATCTTATATTATTCAAATGTCGCCAAAGGCCAATAAATTAAAATCAAATACGCTTAAAAATCCACCATCAAAGGAAACCTCACCGGCTGCTGCAAAATCTGCAGCTGCCACGAAGAGCAAAAACAAAGCCAATAACTCAGCTGGTATGTTCAGTGATCCCCGGCTGAAAAAGCTGTTTGGTTTTTTCTTTTTGTTTGTTGGCTTGTACATGTTCGTCGCGTTTGTTTCGTATCTCATTAACTGGATCGAGGCTAGCAACGTTGACTTCTTTGGTCAAATGGGGTCTGATGTCTTTAAAAACCATACCCAAGTTGTAAAGTCGTGGACGGGCGCATTAGGTTCTTGGATAAGCACCTTATTTATTTTAAGAGGGATTGGACTTGGGGCTTTTCTATTTCCTTTGGTGTTTTCTTCATTAGGTCTTTATTTATTGCTAAAAATTCGACTTTTTAAAATTTGGCGTTGGCTCGAATGGATTATTTTTCTGGGAGTATGGATTCCAGCACTTATGAGCAGTGTTTTTCCTGATCATCCGTGGAATGTGTTGGGAGGTTATACCGGCCACCAATTAAATATATGGCTTACAGGATATCTTGGTAATCTTGGGTTGATACTATTGCTGATTTTTCTGCCAGCCGTTTTTATGGTCATACATTTCTCATTCCTGTTCGACAGAAAACCAAAAACAGATAGTCAGAAGGATAAGAAGAATAATTCTACGTCAAAGGCTGAAGATATTTACAATACTGTTGAGTTTTCGGTAGATGATAATGAGGAGGATGAAGAGTTTATTAAAAAGGAAAGCGTCAGAGGTAAAAATGAGTATAAAATCTCGTTGGATGATGGCTTATCTGATGAATTAGATGAGGATGAAGAGGCCGATCGGGATGCTGTAATTAGGTCTAAGAAAAAGACAAGCGAAGAGCCAAAAGAAGATGAATTGGAACTTACTATTGAACAACCTGTTTCTGAATCAAAAAATACACCACTCAAACCCGGAACTCACTTTGGTGTCGACACCGAGTTTGATCCTACCCTCGATTTGGCCGACTACAAAATGCCTCCAGTTGATCTACTGGTTGAATATGATACTGATGAAATTACTGTTGATAAAGATGAATTAGAGGCAAATAAGGATAAGATTGTTGAAACACTTCAGCACTATGCTATCAGTATTACCAAGATTAAAGCCACAATTGGTCCTACGGTGACGTTGTATGAAATTGTACCAGCACCTGGAGTGCGAATTTCCCGCATCAAAAATCTTGAGGATGATATTGCCCTTAGTCTTTCAGCTATGGGTATTCGTATAATTGCACCAATACCAGGTAAAGGAACTATTGGCATCGAGGTGCCAAACAGAAATCCTACCATCGTTTCAATGAAATCGATTTTTGCTTCAGAGAAATTCAGAAATAATAATTTCGAGCTACCCTTTGGTATTGGAAAAACAATTTCAAATGAGAGTTTCGTGGCCGATCTGGCGAAAATGCCTCATGTGCTTATGGCTGGAGCTACTGGCCAAGGAAAGTCGGTGGGTTTGAATGCTATGATCGCTTCGCTGCTGTATAAAAAACATCCTGCCGAATTAAAGTTTATTCTTGTCGACCCGAAAAAAGTTGAACTAAACTTATATTCTCGTATCGAGCGCCATTATCTTGCCAAGCTGCCTGACTCAGAAGAGGCCATCATTACAGATACGCGAAAAGTTGTCCGAACACTGAATTCGCTGAGTATCGAGATGGATAATCGTTACGAATTGCTTAAAGATGCGCAAGTTAGAAACATCAAGGAATACAACAAGAAATTCAAATCAAGAAAACTGAGTCCTCTGCATGGTCATCGTTTTTTGCCTTATCTTGTGTTGGTGATTGATGAGTTTGCTGACCTGATCATGACAGCAGGCAAGGAGGTTGAAGGGCCTATTACACGATTGGCGCAACTTGCGCGGGCTGTTGGAATTCACTTGATAATCGCTACCCAAAGGCCTTCGGTTAACATTATTACAGGTACGATTAAAGCCAATTTCCCTGCCCGAATTGCGTTTAGGGTTATTTCAAAAATTGATTCACGTACAATCCTCGACACGGGGGGGGCTGATCAGTTGGTCGGTCGTGGCGATATGCTTTTTTCGACAGGTAGCGATTTAATTCGGTTACAGTGCGCTTTTATTGATACACCTGAGGTCGAAAAACTTACCAGCTATATTGGCGCTCAACGAGGCTATCCCGATGCATTGCATTTGCCTGAATTTCAAGATGAGGAAAGTGATTCTAAGATTGACATCGACCCATCGGAACGTGATGAACTTTTTGAAGATGCCGCACTGATAATCGTGCAAACACAGCAGGGGTCGACCTCATTGCTTCAGCGCAAGCTTAAGTTGGGTTATAACCGCGCTGGTCGCATTATCGACCAGCTTGAAGCAGCAGGAATTGTCGGGCCGTTTGAAGGAAGTAAAGCCCGCGAAGTAAAAGTGGGCAGCGAAATGGCTTTGGAACAGTTTTTGAAAGATTTGAACTCAAGGAATAATCAACCAAACGATTTATAACCTAAATACGGTAAAAAATGAAACAGATGAAAAATTTAATGTTGAGTATAATCATGTTCTTGAGTCTGGTGGCCAGTGCCCAAAACACAGATGCTTCAAAACTACTTGAAGATGTTATTAACAAAACAACGTCCTATGGCAATTTTAAGGCAGACTTAGATTATACCATGGTAAATCTGGAAATGGATATTGATGAAAAAAAGTCTGGTGTTATTTATGTGCAGGGCGATGCCTACAGGCTTGAAATGGAGGGGCAAATGATTATTTGTGATGGACATACAGTTTGGACGTATTTACCAGACTCGGAAGAGGTAATGATAAGTAACCTCGAAGACAGTGATGAAAGTATATCCCCAACGCAAATTCTTTCGAAATACAGCGATAACTACAAAGCAAAATTTGTTTCTGATCGAAAAGACAAGAATGACAACATCAAAGAAATCAGTCTGAAACCCGATGAGGGAAATAAATTTGAAAAGCTGAGCGTAACTGTTGATGCTGAAAAACTGTCGTTGGAAAGTTTTTCCATTTATGATAAAAATGGAAATATTTTTACATACAGCATTAATTCATTAATTCCAGATCAAATTTTGCCTGATTCTACTTTTACTTTTGATACAAAAGCCTACCCTGAAGTAGAAGTGATTGATATGCGTTAACCTTTGCTGCTGCGCTTTTTATGGCTGTAATTAATTCCTGCCATAAACAGGGTAATCCAACCTGAAAACAAAAGTAAAGCACCAATTGCCGGGGCAATGCTTAAGAACTCAAAAATAGACCCTGTAAGTTCTTTTAACGACAGCAAATACATCGGAATCGAATACAGTGCTGTTCCCAAAACAAACAGATA
>CAYWNI010000059.1:0-11751 GCA_964459525.1 uncultured Lentimicrobiaceae bacterium
TGCTGTCGATATTTCCAATGGTCTTTGAAAGTTCGTGAAAATTCACTTCACTACCCACCTGAAACGCAATTGCTTGGAGCAATTTTTCTAATTGACCAGCCTTTCTGATTCCATCCAGCTTGAGAATATCCTTGTATAAATAACTGTTGGCAATTTCAATTAAGGCTTCCTTTTCGTGACCCGGACTCGTAACCACCTCCGGATAAGAACCGAAAATCAATCGGGTTTCCAACATACGTCTGGCTTCCAAAAAATTGGTGTCGTCAACCAATTCCTCATAGCTGATCGGAAACAAATGGTAGGTTCTTTTTCGACCTGTCAAAGATTCACCTGTTTGGTTAAGTAAATCAAATGAAGAAGAACCTGTTGCAATAATCTGCAATTCTGGCTTTTTATCGTATAGCAACTTCAGCTTACTACCGATATTAGGTATTTGCTGGGCTTCATCAATTATGGCTAATTGCGTGTTAACACCAATTAGTTGTAATAAACGCGTACTGGTATTGGCAACGGTAAATTCATTCAATACGTCGGCTTCGTCCGCGTTAAACCAAACAGTATCTACATTCATGATGTCGGCCAGACTTTTCAACAACGTCGTTTTACCAACCTGCCTGGCACCCACTAGCAGTATTACTTTTCCTTTAAAACACTGTTCTTGAAGTATTTTAAGCAGCTTTCTTTCGATCATATGATTTCAATATTTACGACAAAGATAGTCACAAATAATCTGAAATAGAAATATTACGCCTAATTTTTCGATTATAATCTGAATATTACGCCTAAATTTTCGATTACAATCGAAATATCGGGTCTTGACCAGCTAACATCAAGACCTCGATTAGTCGATAAAGTAGCTACAAACAGGTTGTATAGACTATCTTTCCTGAAATTCGCAATAATACTCTTCCAAGATATCTAATCCCAGGATTTTTATTTTCTCAAAATCACTGGCATACGAATTGGCCAGAGATAACCGCAACGACCAATCCGGCGCATCGAAACCGCCCCCGGGCATAGCAATAATGGCTTTCTCCTCGGCCAGCCTAATAACCGGATCCAATGGATTGTAATGGTGCGCTACCCATTGGGCAAACTCAGCCCCGTATTTATCGGTAGCTAACCTCAGAAAATCAATTTCAATATAATAAAAAGCACCATTGGGATCATCGGGCGAAATCAGCGGCTTGGTGTTTACCTGCTCGATAAGCTTGGCATAACGCCTGCGCACAATTCCTTTGGCCGATTTTTTATACTCATTTTCGGTATCAATGAGTGCCGACAAAGCAAACAGCACCATTTGCACCTGTTGGGGTGTCGACAGGCCGGAGGTATGATTTAAGGCTACTGCCCGGCTGTCGGCTACAAATCGGTCGATCATCTTAAGCTTTTCGGGATGCAAAGTGATGGAATGGTAACGTTCGTTAAGTTCCTTTTTGTCATCAGCCGATAATTTGGTCAACAGGTGGTCAAAAATATTATGCTCGTGTAAGGCAATCACGCCCAACCGCCAACCTGTGGCACCGAAATACTTTGAAAACGAATAAACCAGGATTGTATTTTCGGGAGCTTTAATGGCCAGCGAGGTAAAATCATCCGTAAATGTGCCATACACATCGTCAGTCAACAGAATTAAATCCTTACGCTCTTTAGCAATCTTTGCAATTTTGTCCAGCGTTTCGTCGTTTAGCCGCACCGAGGGTGGATTACTGGGGTTGACAAGGAAGAAGGCTTTAATTTTAGGATCCCTCAGCTTCTCAATTTCGGCATCAGGAATTTGCCACTGCGCATTTTCGTCGGCCATTACATTAACAGTATGCAGGTTATAATCCTTTAGCTCTGGCATTTCAATATAAGGGGTGAAAATTGGAGTTCCCAAAGCAATGGTATCGCCGGCATTCAGAAATTTATTCGACTTCAGGGTATTAAAAATATACACCATGGCTGCAGTTCCGCCTTCAACGGCAAACAAATCGAACTTCCCTGATGGTGGTGTATGTCCGGCACTCATCTCCTGCATCAAATACTTATGCACGATAACCTCTGCATTTTCGAGCATACGGTCAGGCACTGGATAATTATCTCCCAAAATTCCATCCACCCACTCTGTCAGCAATCCATCTTTGTTAAGATTATATTTTGAAACTGCAAACTGAAACAAATCGTTCAGATAACGAAGACCCATGGCATCTTTATGCAAAGCACGGTAATCGTCAAAACGTTTAGCTATCCCGTCCTTTTCGGCATGACCGCCAAACCCCTCCAGCTCGCGGAACTGTCTTTTAGACTCCTCCATAGCAAACAGCCCGAGTTCAAAAAAGGCATCGCGTGGTTTGGTTGCTACCCAGTTTGGGTTTCCGCGTCCAGCGTTGATCATCGAATAATCGTGTCGGCGTTGTGCCAGTTCGATAAGCTTATTTTTAACCTCGAAAGGACTGAGTTGATTAAGTTTCTGTTCTTCTGACTTTTTCATGTATGTATTCTTTATTAAGTTGACATAATTTTTGGTGGAAAGCTTAAGCTATGATAGCAATAATTACCGGCCCCCAGAGGGTTAAAAATATATTAGCCACAGCATAGGTCATGGTAAAAGTAGCTGTTGCAGTGGAGTTTCCAGCTTTCTCAAGGAGCGCAGCAAAGCCGGGATTAGCACTTTTACTTCCTGTGAGCACACCCAATGCTTCGATGGGGTTCTGTATTTTAAAAAGCTTGTAATTAATAACAATCTGAATAATCATAGGCAGCATGGTAACAACCACACCCAAAAGCAAAAGTGTAACGCCATACTGCTGAATTGCCTGCAGAGCAGGCTGTCCAGCATTTAGTCCCACAACAGCAACAAACACAGCCAGCCCGAAACTTTGCAAAAAGTTAGCAGCCCCTGTGTTAATACTTCCTATTTTCGGGTATTCGGTGCGCATAAAGCCCATAAGCAAACCTGACAGCAAGCATCCCAGTCCAGAGCCCAAGCTAATATCTGTTCCATGAATGGAAAAAGTAATCTCACCTATAAGATAACCTAATGCCATCCCCAAGCTAAAGGTAATAAACTCCGTTTTGGTGATGGAAGGCGCTTTGTACCCGATAATTTTCTGCACACGGTCGAGGTCAGTTTTCTTACCTACAAGAGCCAATTCGTCTCCCACATGCAATTCCGTACCTTCATAAACGGGCAATTCGTTATTTAACCGACTGATTCCCTTAACATAAACTCCATGGCGTTGCGATTTACTGGACTTGTCGTGAAGTTGTTTTAGCGTAAGCCCATGAATTTCTTTATTCGTAATAAACACTTCTCGAACTTCTTCGGTAAAATCGATATTTTGTTCAAACTCAGAAATCTCTTTACCAATAGAGTTTCCAGCCGTTGCTAAAGCTGTAACTAGCCCGCTGATCAACAACACATCACCATCTTCAATTATTGTAGAAGCTTCGGGGTCAATGTTGTTATTTCCTTTCAGAAGCTTTTCGACAGTGAGGTCTGCATTAAAAGAGGCTTCAAGCTCTGCAATGGTCTTACCAACAAATGTTGACGCTTTGTCAATGGCATACGCTCTGGTATCGATACGTTTTACAGGTTTAAACTGACCTTCTCCCATCTCGCCAGAGCCTCCCATTTTAATAGCTAGGTTAATGGCTTCTTTTCTAAGGTCCCACTTCATCACAATAGCTGCCAACGAAACCATCAAAATAGGACCGATGGAACCAAATATATAGGTGATAGAATAGCCTACGGCAACATTGGTTTTCATATCCTGAGCAGCTTTTGTTGCCAAACCCAGGTGATCGATGGCATTGCCGGCGGTACCGATAATAGCCGACTGTGTTAAACCGCCAGCAGCGAGACCTGCCGCCAAACCGGCATCCAGACCTGCCCACATCGACAAACCCACCACTGTGAGCAGCCCTAAAAGCGTCATCATAACCGCTGCGGCAAGGTATTTTATAGCTGAAGGTCGCAGGGAAGCAAAAAACTGTGGCCCACCCAAGTATCCAACCATAAAAATAAACAAGGCGAAGAAGATGTCCTTTATCCCTTCGTCAACGTGGATGCCTCCAACCTGACCGATGAGCACCCCGGCAATTAACGTTCCCGCTATGCCCCCAAGTTGAAATTTTCCAAGTTTAAATTTCCCCATAAAATACCCAAGCCCCAAGGACAGGAATAGTGTTAAAAATGGGAAATTGCGCAGTTGTTCGTAGATTATTTCCATACTGTAGAGATATTTATTTTAAGATTAACGCTAAATTCAGCTACATGAAGTCAAACCGACCTTCGAAAAAGCTACTTGGCACAAATTATGAGCGGTGTTTTTGGTTGCTCTTAACCTTAGGTTTGCGCCAATAGCCATTGACGTCGTCAAAGATAGGAGAATTAATAAAAAAAACAAAGAATCTATTTTCTGATCATCGTGAGCACCATTTTGAATTTTTCGATGGCTACCAGCGCATGTGAAATGTTAGCCGGCATGATGATGGTCTCTCCAGCGGTCAAGAGGTTCGATTGTCCGTTGATAACGATATCCGCTTTACCATCAATAATTTGCACCACAGCATCAAATGGCGCTGTATGCTCGCTCAACCCTTCCCCTTTGTCGAATGCAAACAGCGAAATATTACCTGTTTCTTTTTTAATAATATGTTTACTCACGACAGCTTGATCGGCATACGAAATGCTGTCGTTGTAGGAGAATTTCTCTCCTTTCTGAAACTCATTGTTACTCATGTTCATAGGTTTTATTATTTATTTCTAAATTGTCATTAACTACCAATCCAGCAATTTTCGCTCTCCTGAAATTTTTTGAATCTCTGAAATCTCCTGCGAAACTTCAAGCACGCCTCTGAATTTTTTTTCGCTATCGCGGACGGCAAAATACTGTATCATAACGTATTTAGGCCCCATGTGAAACCAAAAAGAAGCAACATCTTTTTCGCCATTCTTAAACGATGCCACAATCTTATTCACCACACCCACACTCTCTGGCGGATGACAGTTTTGCACCTTTCGCCCAATAATTGCGGCAGTACGAGGAAAAATACGGTGTGCAGGATCAGAGAAAAACCGAACGGTTTCATTTTCGTCGACAAAGGTAATGTCGATGGGTAGGTGATTAAAAATCAATTCTGCTTGCTCCAGGGTAATTTCGCCAGTGGCAAAACGAATCGTATGATTTTCTTTCGCAACCTGTTTTGGCATTTTTAAACCTGTTGTTTTCTTGACCTCCACAAAAGGAAGTTTGATTGTTTCGAGTTCTGAAAGCATTTGTTGTTGAACGGCTTCGCCTAAAGTTTCCATCATTATCGGAAATAGCACACGTTCCTCACGAAAAATAATGGTGCTTATGTTAAAAAACAAAGCTCCGGTAAGGGAATTTAACGCTTCGAGATCGATGGTTTCGGACGAAAGCAGTTTCTGCATTTTAGTCAGATTTTTCCTGATGTCATCGTGAAATGACCACATTAGCTTTAAGCAGTCGTGTTCTTTCCAATTGGATTCCAAAATTGGAAATAGAATATTCTCCTTTACCGTGTAATGCCAGGTTGCCTTTTCAAGCGCTGCAAAACCCGCCAGCAGTTCCATGCGCCCTTCACTACCCAACGATTTGTTTATTCGTTTAACAAAAGGCTTGATGTCCTGTAGCTTTTGATGAATAACTATGTTATCCTGAATTAAATAGTCGATAAATGAATTTTCAGGCGCATCGATTAAGGGGTAAGCTTTAAGTGTTTCGTAAAGGATATTAAAAAGCTTGTTAGAGGCACGTTTTATTTCTTCCAGCTTTTCGGTTTCACCAAAAACCAAATCGAACATGCTTAACACATCCGAAGGAATAAAGTCATCGGCCTGCATATCAAGCTCGCGAACCAATTCCGATCCGCTATGGCCTTCTATAACGCCAATCATGTATCTGTTAAGTAGTTGAATGCGGCTGCTTCGCTTGCTGGTAAATTCTGACATGTTCTATTTTTTAAAAAGTTACTTCCTCCAAAAGCCGGTGTACAAACCTTTTCGGCTCATGAATTTGTCAAGTAAGGCTTTTTTCATTTGTGGATAAATTTAATTAATAATATACTACTTTGTTGTGGTATTTAAAGATAAAAAAATCAGAATTTATAATTGTGGTCAAGTTTCAAGTCGGCCAAACTAATGTCATGCATCATACCCACGAAACTGTCACGCATCTTAACCCACGAATGGTGCAATACACATGGGTTTTCGTCGGAACATTCATCGAAGCCCAAAACACAGTCCATATACTTATCCATTCCTTCCACTGCATCAATAATATCAAACAAAAAAATCGCATTCAGGTTTTTCGCAAAAGAATAACCGCCATCGCGCCCTTGTGTGCTGGTGATAAAACCTGCTTTAGCCAGCATTGTCATCAGTCGCCGCAGGTATTTATCAGAAATACCTAATTTTTCAACCAAGTATTTAGCCGAATATTTACTCTCCGGATCTTTTGCCATAAAACTTAAAATCCTAATAGCGTACTCTGATGTATTTGAAATTTTCACTAAATACTACTTTATTGTATTATTTTGCAAAACTAAAAATATTTTTTACAAAACAAACGACTCTGTATTTTTTCTGTAACAAAAAGTCCAGCTACTCGTCTAATGTTTACTGGTTGCGCCATGAAACAAGAAACCTTGATCGCACCAGCTAAAATAATTACTTTTGAAGTCAAAAATACTCCCATATGTTCTTTATCGATCGGTGGATTGAGATAATAAGTATTATTCGCAAAAACAAGTTGCGTACCGTACTTACGGGTTTTAGCGTAACCTGGGGGATTTTTATGCTCATCATCTTGCTCGGCTCTGGAAAAGGGCTTGAGAACGGTGTGCGCGATCAATTTGCCAGCTCGGCAGTGAACACACTTTGGGTTTGGGGTGGCGAAACGAGTTTGCCTTACAAAGGACTAAAACCGGGGCGTGACATTAATTTCAGAAATGCTGATTATGAGCACATCAAAAACCAAATTTCGGGCGTTGAGTACATATCGGGAAGGATGTTTATTTGGGGAAACAACACCCTCTCTTATAAAAAAGAGTATGGCGATTTTGACATCAGGAGCGTTCACCCCGATTATGGCATTATCGAAAAAGTGACCCTGCTTGAAGGCAGGTTTATCAACGAAATCGATATTGCCGAAAACCGCAAGGTAGCCACTTTGGGGCTGGCTGTAAAAGAGGCTTTGTTTAAGCAGGAAAACGCCATTGGGAAATACGTAAACCTGAGGGGAATCCCCTTTTTAGTGGTAGGTGTTTTTACTGACGATGATGGCCGTCAGGACAATCAACGCGCAGTATATTTACCCGTTACAACGGCACAAAAAGCGTTGGCAACCGTTGACCGGATAAACAACCTTGCCGTTACAGTTGCTTCAAACGATGTAGCCGATAGCAAACGCATGGAAGATGACATCAGGAAGGATATCGCAGAACGCCATGTGTTTGACGAAAAGGATAAAAATGCCCTGTTTATCTGGAATGCAGTGGAGGAGTTCAAGCAATTTCAGGACATGTTTGCCGCCATCAGATTGTTTATTTGGATTATAGGCATTGGCACCATTGTCGCCGGAATTGTTGGCGTAAGCAATATCATGATGATTTCGGTAAAAGAGCGTACCCGCGAAATTGGCATCCGCAAATCGCTTGGCGCAACGCCGAAATCCATTGTTACCATGATTATGCAGGAATCTTTATTAATAACGGGACTATCGGGATACATTGGACTGGTGCTCGGCATAGGCACTTTGGAATTGATAAACCCCTATATACAATCTGAATTTTTTCGCAACCCAGAGGCAGATTTACGCGTGGCCATTAGCTCTGTGGTGGTATTGATTGTCGCCGGAATGCTTGCCGGTTTTGTTCCTGCACGCCGGGCAGCAGCCATAAAACCCGTTGAAGCTTTAAAGGAAGAGTAACCTCAAAAAAAACCAGAAACCATGTTTAGTCGCGACAATTGGCAAGAGATTTTTCAGACCCTTAAAAAAAACAGGATCAGAACTTTACTCACAGCTTTTGGGGTGTTCTGGGGCATTTTCATGCTGATTATCATGTTGGGTTCGGGGGCAGGGCTTGAAAACGGCATTTCGTCAGGCATGGGTAATTTCGCCACCAACAGTTTCTTTATTTGGCCACAGCGCACAACTATTCCCTACAAAGGTTTCCCGCGTGGGCGCTGGTTTAATTTTAACAATGATGATGTAAAAGCACTACCAGCCAACATTCCCGAAATAAAGTACCTCGCGCCAAAAATTCAGGGTTGGGCTGCCGGCGATGGCAACAACAACACCATTAGGAAAGACAAAACGGGTGCTTTTACCATAAAAGGCGAATTTCCGGAATGGAACAAAGTAGATCCGATGGAAATTGAAGGACGTTTTATCAATCAATTTGATTTAAATGAACGTCGAAAAGTAGCTGTGATAGGCACACGGGTAAAGGAAGTGCTCTTTGATCCTGACGAAACAGTTATTGGTGAATCTATTCAAATTCAAGGCATCTACTTCAAAATAATTGGTGTTTTTAAACCATTGAACACCCAAATTAATTTTGGAGGTGAAAAAGAACAAACCATTTACATCCCACTTTCAACATTGCAAAAAACCTACAACTATGGCAATGTGGTAGGCTGGTTTTCGATAACGGTAAAAGATGGTGAATCTGCAGCAGCCATCGAAGAGAAAACCATGAAGTTTCTTGCGGCACGGCACAGTGTTTCTCCTGACGACAAAGAAGCATTTGGCCACTTTAATCTGGCTGAAGAATTTAACCAGATGAACGGGCTTTTTAACGGCATTGCTGGATTGATCTGGATTGTAGGCATTGGCACCTTGCTGGCTGGGGTCATCGGCATAAGCAATATCATGTTGGTAATCGTGCGCGAGCGAACAAAAGAAATCGGTATAAAGCGTGCCTTAGGTGCCACTCCATTTCAAATCATGACACAAATAATTACGGAATCGGTTTTTCTAACCTCCGTTTCCGGATATTTAGGACTTGTGGCGGGCGTGGGGTTGGTAGAACTTATCAATTTTGGATTAACCCGTTTTCAGGTTGAGCTTGACATGTTTAAGCAACCTGAAGTAGATTTCAGGACTGCCATTACCGCTTTGATTATTTTGATTGTTTCGGGTGCGCTGGCCGGAATTATTCCAGCACGCAGGGCAGTGAGCATCAAACCGGTGGACGCGCTTAGAACAGAAAACTAAAAGCTAGCCGATAATTCAAAAGTGGTGCACACTCCTCATTTAAAACAACACCGACACCTTTTCTTTCACCTCATTTTCATTCGGGTTAACCCCAAACGACAACAATGGCTTGAGATAAAACAAGCTTCTTCCGACCTTGAACCTTTCTTCACCGCCTCCAGTTATATTCAACATAATCAGGTCGTTGGCTTTTACCCGGCCATTGTTAACAGCTTCTATTAAAGTTGCAACCGCCACGGCAGCGGCACAATGAATATCATTTTCCTCAGTTTTCAAAAACAAATCGGCAGCCTGCTTTGCCTGCTCATTATCGGCAAGAAGCACATCGCCGCCGGCATCTTTCATGGCATCGTACAATCCGCCAATTATGCCATAAGGTGGTTTTCGATTCGAAAGCACTTTGGCTGTCATAAGCTCCACTTGCCGTCTGGCTTCTCCATCATCGAATGGCAGCATGGCCCTTGAATCTGCTTTCCATGCATCATGAATGGGATGAAATGGCATGTTTTGCGACACCATCAGTTTGCTTTTTTTGTTACCAAACCTTCCATCTTCAATGAGTCGCAGGTTGGCTTCCCAGGCAGCAATAGCACCCGTTCCGCTGCCTACAGCCTGAAAATAGTAATCAGGTATTTCGCCGATAGTGGTTACTGCCGACAGAAAAGTAGTCCCCATACCATCGCGGCGAGCAACATTTTTCGCACCCCCTTCGGCCACAAAACCCTCGATGCCACTAACAATATTTGAAAGATGAATGGCATCGAAATAGTCGCTGCCAGCCTCACTCGAAATAAGTTTGACGCAGTCGTTCAAAGGCTTTTCAAACCACAGCGCATCAAGGTTATCGTGAGGCACCGAAAGCAACAAAGGAATTTTATTATCGGAGCAAACCTGAGCAAAAGCCCGGGCAGTATTTCCGGCGGAGGCTACCACCAAAACATCCTGGTGATCAGCTTCCATGCGGCCACAAACCGAATAAGCTTCTGTTTCTTTAAACGAGCCTGTTTTCATCGTCACACCTTTTTCAGGCCAATAGCCACTAAAAGTAATATACAGGTTTTTCAGCCCTAAAAATTCGGCCAAACCCCTACTTTTGTAAGTTACCGGAGCAGAAGAACCAACCAGATATCTATTCAAAGGCAGCCAGTCAGCAAAGCGATAGAGGCCAAATGAGGGGTCTTTTACCTGAATCTGTTTTTGTTGGTAAATGGCACGAATCAGCGTTGGTTGGGTTTCGCCAGGGGCTTCAAGCAACCAGCCACTATCTTCAAAAGTTTTTCCCGAAGCCACAGACTTCAGTGTATAGGGTGTTTTTCCTGACTTAATTGTCATCGTATCGCTTTATTTTAAAAATGCAAAATTAGAAAAACAGAGGAAGTTTGCCGTATTTTCAAGCTAAAATATATGGTCTTTAATTGTTCTGTACTCTTTATCGCCCTCGAACACCAAATTAAAATAATGCAAGTTTGAATTGTACGTCCAAAGTGCTGCCTCCGCATTTCTGGTGGTTTTTAATGCCCGCAAAAACTTTTTCTTCAGGTTTTTATCGTCATACGTATATTCCAGTTCTTTTCTATTTCAGCGGTCAGCTCAATATCCCAAGTATCTGGTGTAAGTGCGGCAATAATGCCCAAGGCCATAGGCGGATAAATGCTTTGGTGATAACGTATCAAGCCGCTGCGTTTGGTGCTGAGCGGATTTTAATCAACAATAGTTTTAGCTTACGGCTCATAGCAAATCAGGCAAATGGGTTAACGCTAAAATCTTTGAGCCCGAACACATTCACCAAATCAATACGCTCGCGTTCGCCTTCAAAGACCAAGTTGTAGTATTGCAGGTTGCTGCCATAAGACCAAATTCCAGCCGTCGCACTTTTGGTTTGTTTTATCGTTCTAATAAATTTCCTCTTAAGCGTAGTTTCATTGTAAAGAGCATCCCAGTTTTTCTTTATCTCCTCAATCATCTGATGCCGTTCCATCAGGTCGTGATTAAATACGACCTCTACAAAATGGTAGTGTTGCCAGTCTTCGGGGAAATTATTCAAGACAATTTTACCTGCTTCTTGCATACGGTTGAATAGCCCTGTTCCCGGCAAAGGAGTGAGGATAGTGCTTTGCACGGCATCAATGTCAGCATGATTTATATATTCAGTACGTTGCCACATGGTCTCCGGCGTGTCGGTATCGAGGCCATAAATAAAAGCACCCAACACAGCAATACCTACTGAGTGAATCCGCCGAAAAACCTCGTCGTAGCTTTCGATGCCCATTTTTGCATTAAGTTTCTTGTTCATGTCCTGAAGCTGGTCGATGCGCTCCGATTCGATACCCAGCAGCACCATACGGCATCCACTTTCGGCAGCATATTTCAGCACTTCTTCGTTGTCGGCAAAGTTCATCGACGCAGAGGCAAACCATTCAATCTGAATGCCCCGTTCGATAATGCCTTTAAAAAGCGCAATGGCTCGTTCCTGCGAACGCTTTCCGTAGCCAATCAGGTTATCATCAACAAAATAAACCAGTTT
>CAYWNI010000060.1:0-11603 GCA_964459525.1 uncultured Lentimicrobiaceae bacterium
TAACTACGATGAACAAAGCTGAATTAATCGATGCCATGGCCAACGGTGCCACCATCAGCAAGAGCGATGCAAAAAAAGCTCTTGATGCCTTTGTAACTGCTACCGGAGATGCTTTAAAAGCAGGTGATCGCGTTGCTTTAGTAGGATTCGGATCTTTTTCCGTTTCTACCAGAGCTGCCCGTAAAGGACGTAACCCACAAACAGGCAAGGAAATCAACATTGCCGCGAAAAAAGTGGTTAAGTTTAAAGCCGATGCTGACCTTACAAAAGTTGTAAAATAGTTTTTTACACTTCAAAAAAAAACGTCTTGAATATTCAAGACGTTTTTTTTTTGCACTCAAATTCAGGTAAGCATCATTGTAATTTGTCAGAGAACATAAGCTACACCTACCGTTATCGCCAAATAGTTTACTTTCTGACTAAATGACGAGGTAAAAGGTTCGTCGTCCCAGTTCCACCCAGTTGATTTATTAAAGATCAGGTCTGAGCCAATATAATCAGCAAAAGCTGTAATGTAATAGTTGTTTAGTCTATATTTTACTCCAGCACCAAGTAAATAACCAAATCCTGATGCCCTGGCAGTTTCGCTGTAATAGGTGTATGTTTTCTTTGGAGGATCAGCTTCAGTAGCGTAAATAGTAGCTTTGGGAGAATAACTGGCAAAATAGCCAATAAGCCCCCTAACGTCTACCGAAAAATAATCGCCTATAGGAAATCGAAAAAATGGCCCTGCAAACAAGCCACCACTCGACCAATTCTGGCTGCTTTCAGCGGCCACCAAAAAACCAGGATTAGCCAACTCAAGTTGCTTTGCATAAGCAACATTATCCAACTTATTACTGCTGTAATTACCAAGAATCATAACACCGAAATTATGATTTAGTCGGTATGCATAGGTAAAATTTAACGATATTCCGGTTTTTGCAAACCCAGACGTTGAGTCACTTAACTCGGCTTTTGCAAAATCAGAAAGAGTGATCGAAGGGCCTATCGACAAACCAATATGTTGCCGTTTTGACGATTGAGACAAAACAAACAAAGGAAGCATCGTCAGTGCAACGATTACCAGTAAATGTGTTTTCATAAAAATGGTATTTTAGTATGTCATACAATTATTCAAAACTACGCAATTATTCAAAAGAAAGATTAAGCTGGTTGTGCCAATACAGCAATTCGTTCTTATCGCGAATTATCTTCCCATTGTCCATAAGCCACCTAATGACACCAATTATCTGTTCCTCAGTAAACGGAATACATGCAGGCACTAATTCATAAAGATTTCTTGGTTTTTTTTCGAGCAAACTTTTTAGCTGTTCTACCAGTTTTTCAAGCTCCAGTTCATTTAGGCTAACTTTATTTTTTCCAAGACAAACATCGCAGATACCACATCTCCTGCTTTTTGGCTCACCAAAATAAGCCAGCAACTGCTGACTGCGGCATTTCAGGTTGTCGGTAATAAAATGGATTAAAGCATCCAAACGACTTTCGGCGGCCTCTTTTAAAAAGCGGTAGTTTTTGTCAGATAAATGAATATGATCAGCGTTTTGCCTCCCGACAGTATAAACCAGCTGAGGAAGTTTCCTTATAGGTATGTACGAAATCATCTTCAACCGATCCAACAATTCTAGTTGCTTAATTACCTCCTCTGGTTTCATTTCAACGCGTTTTGCCAGCATTGTCTCATTTATATTCACGTAATCGGTGAAAACACCAGAATATGATCTCAGTATTTCTTTTACGACACGCTCACTTTGTGGATTTTCGACCATAAAACGATACAAATCCTCTCGCCCCAACGGAACAAAAAGTTTGGAGTATTGACCAGCCGATTCAATATAAATAAAATAACCTTCACGCTCAAGAATCCGAATGGTGCTGTACACTTCCATTAACTTAAAATTGTATGACGATGTAAAATCGGCAATCTTAAAGTCGTAACTCATGTCCTTTCCGCTACCTTCGGGAAGGTTAAAATAATTACCTAAGGCGTTATAAATTGCCTTAATAATTTGTATTGGAGGATAAGAAGCACGAAGCATCTCTTTGGCATGCTGAACATCCAGATCATTGTACACAAGCAAAGCATCCGAAGGTTTTCCATCCCTTCCGGCTCGTCCAGCTTCCTGAAAATAAGACTCAACACAATCAGGTAAATCATAATGAATAACCTTACGGACATCAGGCTTGTCGATACCCATGCCAAAAGCATTGGTAGCAACTATTACCTTTACCTGCCCGGTAGTCCACAGTTTTTGACGCTCATCGCGAACTTTACTATCCAAACCTGCATGATAAAAAGTTGCACTGATACCTTTTTTAGATAAAACCTCTGCTAACTCACGGGTTTTCTTCCTGCTTCGCACATAAACAATACCCGATCCTTTTGTTTCTTGAAAAAAACGCAACAAATAAATAGGCTTATCGTACTCGCGTACTACACGATACGATAAATTACTACGCTCGAAAGTAGTTTTAAATACGCGGTTTTTACGAAAAGCCAACTTATCCATTATATCAGTTACCACAGAAGGGGTTGCTGTAGCGGTTAACGCCAAAACAGGCACACCCTTCAACCAGGGCCTTAACTCAGCAATACGAAGATATGGAGGCCTAAAATCATACCCCCATTGAGAAACACAATGGGCCTCATCAATAGCCAAAAGATTAACCTTAACCCTACCAATAATTTCACGAAAAACATCTGTGTCGATACGCTCGGGTGAGACATAAAAGAATTTGTAGTCGCCAGCCACCACGCGTGTGTAGATAGATTCAATTTCAGAACGATGCATTCCTGTATACAAAGCCGCAGCTTTTACGCCCGTTTTTTTTAAATTGGCCACCTGATCTTTCATCAAGGCTATCAATGGAGTAACCACAATGCAGGTGCCTTCCATCATGAGCGCGGGAACCTGAAAACAAATCGATTTACCACCTCCTGTTGGAAGTAAAGCCAATGTATCATTGCCTTCAACCACAGAAATGATAATATCTTCCTGCATTGGTCGAAATTCAGGATAACCCCAATATTTGATTAATATTTTTCTGGCTTCGCTCCTCATAAGGCCATATTAAGCTTTAGAGACTAAAAAAAACTAAAGATAAGGAATTAATCGAAATAGTCAGCTAAAAGTCCGGATAACAAACGCACATTAATAGGTTTTTGGAGGTATTCGTTACATCCCAAAGCCAAAAAATCGTCCTTACTACTACCATTAGGATAAGCAGTAACAGCCATAATTATCATAAATGGATATTCTTCTCTTAATATTCGAGCTACTTCCATTCCATCCATTTCAGGCATACGAACATCCAACAACGCTAAATCAATGGATGCGTGGGCATGTGCCAAATTCAGAGCTTCTACACCGTTTTTGGCGATAAAAATCTCGGCTCCAGTATTCTTAAAAAGCTCTCTTAGAAAAACGTAGTTCTCTTCGATATCATCAGCAATTAGCACTTTCTTTCCTGAAAAATTAACAGATAAAACAGAAAGTTCTCGTTCTTCTCTGGTTTTATCAACATTTTCAGATGAAAGCGGGAGTGTAAAATAAAACGTAGACCCTGCATGTTGTTCAGAATCAAGCCATATTTTCCCGCCAAGCATTTCAACAAACGACTTACTGATCGACAAGCCCAACCCCGATCCATCGCGATTGCGGTGAGAAGTAGAAGCATCCTGACCGTATGGATCAAATATTTCTTGCTGTTTATTTTTATCAATACCCACCCCTGTATCTTTTACATAAAAAAGTACGCTATCGTTGGATACAGACGAATAACCAAATTCAATAAAACCTTCATCAACAAATTTAAAAGCATTTCCTACCAAATTTGAAATAATCTGACGCAGACGCAATGGATCTGCTACAATAGTCAATGGTTCATCACAAGGCATAACAAGCCTAAGTTCAATGTTTTCCTTTTCACGTCGAACCCGTTCTTGAAGAAAAGTCCTTTCCATCTCCTTTAGAAAAGAATGAACATCTATGGGTTCAGGATATAAAGCCAACTGGCCAACCTCTAATTTAGAAAAATCAATAATATCAGAAACGAGCTGTGACAGAGATCTTCCTGCCATTGCGATCAAATGGGAATAAGACTCTTTCTCCTCTGCAGTAACATCAGGATCAAGTAACAAGCCGGAAAAACCAACAATAGAGTTAAGAGGCGTTCGTATTTCATGCGACATGGAAGCCAATGCTTTCGACTTTTGTCGGTTTGCCTCACGGGCCTCCTCACGAGCTAGCAAAAGCTGGTTCTCATAATCTTTTCGCACACTAATGTCACGAATAATGGCAAACATATTGCTATCGCTATCCACTTCTTTTTTAGTCAAGAATATTTCGCCTATAAAATGATTTTCATCACTTGTAGGACATAGCCACTCAAACAGCAACGTCTCGCCGCTTATGGCATCCTGCATATATTTTTCAAACTTAACTTGGCTATAATCAGGATTGGATTTGCTGTTTATTTGAAGGAGGCACTCGACTGTTTTTCCAATAACAACCTCCCTTTCAACTCCAAAAAACTCAATTGCTTTTGAATTTATTTCGGTAATTAGATGGTTATTCAAGAAAATGATCCCATCGTTGGAATGATCAAAAAGTGCTTTATAATTTGCTATTGCTATATTTGGCTTACTGATCGCATTATTTTGCAACTTAAAAACGGTTAAGACATGACCCAAACTAGTCAAAAAGTCAATTTCATTTTGATCGTAGTGCCGAGAAACAATATCACCAATAAACAAATAATAGATGTTGTCATCTGCTGATTTCAGCCGACAAAAAAGACCTGATTTCAGCAACGATATCTTAAAAAACAAATCAGGATAGCCATTACCCGTATTGTCAAATAAATCAAATTCAACAATATCCTGCTCACACGCAATTAATGAAGTTGAGAAATAATGAAATACTTGTTCAATTTCCTTTTCTTGAAATGAAATACTGTCAGTACCTGATTTAAAATCATAAACAACTTTATTTTGGACAGCGTTTTTATCATAAAATCCCAAAAACGGAACTTTTAACAACTTCCGTGCTTCCTTGAGCATAAACAAAACATCTGGCTCAGCATGACGAGCGATGGTTTTTAAATAACTTTTAAGCATGTTTTAGTCCTTAGAAGTAGGTCTGTGGAACTACAAAAGGCAAAGTTATAAATTTTAAATAAGCACATGAAAACGGTTGAAACATTTTCAAAGCAATAAGCATGTTTGTTAAATAACACAAATTACACCTACTATTCATTCACCATTTCGTAGCGGGTACCATTAGGTGGATCCACAGCCTTCATAATATTCAACATGCTTGTTTTTTCTGCCGGAGAGGCTTCTTTATAGATATTGATAATTTCGTCGCGTTTAGTTTCTAGCATTACCTGAAGTAAGTATAAACCTGGCCGTTTGTCGTAAACACTTTGAAAATACTTTAAGGTTTTACCCACTACAACGCGGCCTCCATCAACATTTTTAGACATCTCATCCATTCCCTTTAAATGATACTCATAAAGCAATTTACGGAGATCTTCATAAGACGGATTTAATAGATTTTCTGCAAGAGCATACCTGTTTTTTGGCCCTTCGAAACCTTGCCAACCTCTTTCGCTTGAACTCTGGGCAGCTGTAGCTACGGCCATAGCTTTCTCATAAAAAGCTGTCCCGCCCAACAAACTAAAGGTATCAAAATCGAGCCCCAGCATGATGTAGGCATAAAAGGCCAGAATTGAAGTCAGGTTATTGGAATAAGTTCCATCGGCATACTCCATATTTTGGTAAGGAACGTACCTAAAATGAATATCATTATCGATAAGGTTCACAATGTCAGTATTATAATCGCTGCCATAAATCGGACGTTTTAGCACCAAGTTAAGCGTTCCACTAAAATCGTCGCCACCAATAACTTCATTTATGGTGAATACCATAGTAAACTCAATTCGCTCTTCAATTTTAAATTTATAATCCGACCATATCTGGTTATTCATAAACTCAAACATGGATGTTTTCATGGAAGTAAAAACTGAGGGGTCGATACCTTCTATTCGTTGCGACTGAATTTGAATATTGCCCAAAAACTCTTGGGAAACAACAATTTGTTGAAATAAAAGGGTAAACAACAGACTCAGAACTAACTTCCTCATGGTTTTATTTTTTTAAGGCCAAAATAGCAGCAACAATATCTTCTGCCACCTGCGATTTTGGCTTGAGAGCAAAGGTTTTTACTTGGTTCTCTGCATCGATTAAGGTAACTTTATTAGTTTCATGACCAAAACCTGCTCCTGTATCTTTTAGCGAATTCATCACTATGAGATCCAGGTTTTTCGCGCTCAACTTTTTAACGGCATTTTTATGCTCATCATCTGTCTCCAAAGCAAAACCAACAAGCAATTGCGTATCGCTTTTACGCTCTCCCATTATCTTTAAAATATCTGGGGTAGGTTGCAGTATAATGGTATCAAAGCCATCCGCCTTTTTTATTTTTTCAGGTTGTTGCTGTATGGGTTTAAAATCAGCAACAGCTGCCGCCATAACAGTGATGTCCGATTCGGGATAATAACGCAAACAGGCTTCATACATTTCATCGGCAGTAACAACGCGAGTTACCTGTATGTTCGGTTGATCTAATTCAATGTTACTTGGTCCCAAAACAAGCCTCACCTCAGCACCTTTTTGAGCCAATGATTTAGCCACTTCAACGCCCATAAGTCCAGAACTAAAATTACCTATAAACCGCACCGGATCAATCCGTTCATAAGTAGGGCCGGCAGTTACCAGACATTTTTTACCGGATAGCGAAAGCGTTTCGGTAAAAAAAGCAACTATACGCTCAAAAATAACCTCAGGTTCTTCCAAACGGCCAAACCCTTTCAATCCGCTGGCCAATTCACCTTTGGTGGGCTCAATAAGCTCATAACCGTAATCAAGAAGCCTGCGAATATTGTCTTGTGTGGTTGGGTGCTGATACATATCCAAGTCCATGGCAGGCGCAAAAAACAAAGGACAACGTGCCGAGAGGACTGTTGTTAACAACAAATTATCGGCAATTCCGGCAACCATTTTCCCCAACGTATTGGCCGAAAGAGGCGCTATTAAGTAAAGATCGGCCCACATTCCCAGCTCAACATGACTATGCCAGCTACCATCACCTTTATCAAAGAAATTGGTAAGTACAGGTCGACCAGTTAAGGTTGATAGGGTAAGAGGTGTAACAAACTCAGAAGCCATAGGAGTCAGAATTACCTGAACATCTGCGCCAGCTTTTTTAAAAAGCCGTATCAGTAGCGGTATTTTATAGGCAGCTATACTGCCTGTGATACCGATCAGTATTTTCTTTCCCCGAAGCATAAGCGAACTATTTATTGCAAATTCTCTTTATGAGGATTTCTAAAATAAATCTGTCCACTTAAAAATTCGCTTACAGCTATTAAAGTTGGCTTCGGCAAGCCTTCATAAAACCTTGCAATTTCGATCTGCTCACGGTTTTCAAATACTTCTTCCAGGTTATCACTTGCTGGAGCAAATTCAGAAATTTTCTGATCCAGTTCTACTTTCATATCCGAACCAATTTGGTTGGCTCGTTTGGCAAGAACAACTACAGTTTCATAGATATTTCCAGTGTGATCATAGAATCTGTCTTTCTGCCGTGTAACGGCTGAAGTTTCGCTTTTAACTTTCTTAAAGTCCATATTATTTGATTTACAATTATTTTAAATGATCCAGTGCTCTTTCATTGTATTGCTCTGCTACCGACAAATAAGTACTTTCGGGATAGAGATAGCGTAGGTTATTGAATGCCTCAACAGTTTTCTCGTATCGTTCCTGTTTTTTGGTATAAACACTTTTTTCGGCATAGGAAAAGTAAGCCTCTGTTATAGAGAACAATACCTCCTCTTGAAACTCAGTATCAGGATAATCATCGAGTAGGTTTTCAAAAGAAGTAATAGCAGCTTGGTAGTCGCCCATTCTGAAATAGAGCACGGCTATACGGTAATTTTTTATTTCCAATTTATAGCGCAAATCATCCATCAACTGATTGGCCTCAGACACTTTAGGACTTGCCGGGTACATATCGATAAAAGATTGTAATTCACGCAAAGCCAAAAAAGTATTTGTTTGATCTAGGCTAGCACGTGGCGACTCAAGGTATTTACAGTAAGCTGTAAGATAAGCTGATTCTTCAGCAAATTCACCTCGAGGATACAACTGAACATATTGGCCAAAATAGTAACTTGCAATCTGAAAATCCTGCATTTGATAGTAACAGTCTGCAGTGTAATAAGTTAGCTTCTCACCCTTATCAGTACCACGGTAAACAGCTCTAAGCAGGTCAAAAAACTGAAGTGCCTTGTTGTAGTCGCCTTTTTCGTACAAATCCATCCCGGCCTCGAACTTCATTTCATTGTTACCACTTTTCAAAACCTTTTGAGACCCGTTACAAGCACTTATAACGACCACAATACCAATGGCTAAAATAATTAGATGACGATTTTTAAACATGCGGCAAAATTAGTATTTTTTATCGTAGAACAAAACGTAATTATCGGCTGTATCGTATGATAGGACAATAATTTAGTTACACAGAAAAACAAGTGCCGGCAAAGATGCGGCCAAAGATTGATTATGACAAGCAACTTCTTGTTAAAATTCCCTAAAAACAAACTGCCAAGCACGCATAATTCTATCTTAATTTTGTAGGACAGAAACACCACAATATTTAAACTAAAACCTTACTTTTGCAACTTAATTTTAAAGAAAAATACAATGGATGTTTTTGACAAATGTGTTGTGAACATGGGTCCTCTTGGAAAATATGCAAATCAATCCGAAGGCTACTTCATGTTTCCGAAGCTCGAGGGTGAAATTTCAAACAAAATGATGTTTATGGGCAAAGAGCGGCTGGTTTGGAGCTTGAACAACTACCTCGGTCTTGCTAATCACCCCGAAGTGCGTAAAGCGGATGCCGATGCTGCCCGCGATTGGGGAATGGCCTACCCTATGGGTGCAAGAATGATGTCAGGACAAACAAATTACCATGTTGAACTTGAAGAAAAACTAGCTGAATTTGTAGGTCGTGAAGCTGGCTATTTGCTCAACTATGGTTATCAGGGAATGGTCTCAGTGATTAACGCCATCGTCGACCGAAAAGACGTAATTGTATACGATTCGGAAGCACATGCCTGCATTATTGATGGGATGCGGTTACATTTCGGCAAACGGTTTGTGTATCCTCATAACAACATGGAAAACCTCGAAAAAGAACTGCAACGCGCTACACGAATTACAGAGCAAACTGGAGGCGGCATACTGGTCATCACTGAAGGCGTTTATGGAATGGCCGGCGATTTAGGACAGCTTGACCAAATTACAGCCTTAAAAGAAAAATACAATTTCAGATTGCTTATTGACGACGCACATGGTTTTGGTACCATGGGGCCTACTGGAGCCGGAACAGATGAGCATTTTGGCGTTCAGGATAAAGTTGATTTATATTTTGGAACCTTTGCCAAAGCCATGGCAGGTATTGGTGCGTTTATAGCCGGGAAAAAAGAAGTGATAAAATTTCTCAAATACAACATGCGCTCCCAGATATTTGCCAAATCACTACCCATGCCAATGGTTATAGGCGGATTAAAACGTCTAGAATTGTTGCGCACCCAACCTGAACACCGTGAAAAACTTTGGAAAATTGTAAACGCACTTCAAAGCGGTTTGCGTGAGCGCGGTTTTAATTTAGGAGAAGCCAACTCGCCAGTAACACCGGTAATATTGAACGGTGACGTACCTGAAGCAACGCAGATAACCTATGACCTGCGCGAGAATTACAATATTTTCTGCTCAATCGTTGGTTATCCTGTTGTGCCAAAAGGTGTTATTTTATTACGTCTTATTCCCACTGCGATACATACACTGGAAGATGTGGATTATACCATTAAAGCTTTTGAGGTGGTAAAAACAAAACTCAGCAACAAAGAGTACGCCAACACATTTAAAGAACAAACCGCATAACATTAGAAGTGCAGGTGGCCAACGGGCTGCCTGCATTATTCCACAATGAGAAAAGTAAAAACACTTACCAGAAAGAATTTTTGGATTATTGCCGCTAATTCGACGGCTTCTTACATCTTAGCCTTCTTATTTGTATTTTACGTAAATCATTTTATCACGATTTTTACCAGTGGAATGTTTGGCTATGATGTAAGCTTCGACTGGGATATCATTTATTACCATATCGAACCCTACGAATGGACTCACGACTCAGTTAAACTAATCTATAGTGCAGGCCCAATACTCATATTTATTGTTGGGCTAATAAGTCTAATCGGTTTTTATTCACTTGTGGAAGAAGTTGCTCGGATAAAAACATTCTTCATGTGGCTCACCCTGCATGCCATGAATTACTTTTTTGGCGGTTTACTTATCGGGAATCTGTTTAAAAAGGGTGTTGGTCACGTGTTTAACTGGATGTATTTTACCGATACAGCTAAAATGCTGGTGGCACTAATCGGTTTTGCCGGTTTGCTGGCAACAGCCTATTTCATGGCAAAAGCTGTAGCCATTTCTGCTAATAGTTATTTCAACAAACTGGAGGAAAAAAACTTTCCGTTTTTCTTCACTGCCCAAATCATCGTACCTTTTGTGGCAGGAACATTAATTTACATGGGCTATTTCGCCCCCCGTATTCTCTGGCAAGAAACTTATTCGTGGATTAGCCTTCTTGTTTTGTTGATAATTATTTTCTTCAGAATAAACAGCATGGAAACGCTCTATTTTGATGAAGAAGACCGGTATATTAAACTATCCAAACCCATTGTTTTTACCACAATAATCATTGTAATCGGATTAAGGCTGTTGTTAAACCGCGAATACCTTATTTCTTGGTAAAATTCACCCTTAGAGAACAGACAGCCTCTAACCCTCCTCTTACCCATGCTTAAGGCAGAAACATCGCTATTTTAGCAAACTATTACTTGAGTATTACTTTCCGAACAGAAGTGCTATGCAGCGTTTTTATCACAACCAAATAAACACCATCTGAATATTGATGCACAGGGATTTGACAAATACCGTTATATAAACTACCTGTGTATAACTCCTCACCTATCAGGTTTTTCAAGATAATACTTACTGGGGATGTATCCTCGCCCTGCACCGTAATTAAATCTGATGCGGGATTTGGAAAAACGTTAAACCCAGCTAAAGCGGTTTCAGTAATACCGACATTTGAATCACAGCTAATTACAGCCTTCCACCCGCTTCTAACTTCACTATTATCAGAAAAAAAGTGAACAGTTAATGCTCCTGACTCGCTTGTGGCATAAACTTTACCGGGCGAAGTTGTGCCACACCATTTACCCATGAGCGGCGCCTGCTGGTTCTCGCCATCAAAAATTTCCAGATAATCATAATTACAGCTGCCTTCAAATTCCACATTAAACTCGATGAAATCAATAACTGCCACATCATCGTCATTTTCAGGAAATATAGTAAAGTAATAATCCTCGTTGTTAGCGTAAACCTAGCCTACCCATGATGCAAAAAAATCCGAATAACAGTAGGAATTATTTTATTTTACAATACAATGGCATAAAACAAAATA
>CAYWNI010000061.1:0-11577 GCA_964459525.1 uncultured Lentimicrobiaceae bacterium
ATGGGGAGGTGGTTGTAATATGGCGTTTACTTGCGATATTTTGATCGGATCACCTAATTGTTCCTTTGCCATTACTCCGGCTAAAATAGGTGTGCCATACAATGTTGTAGGGCTCACCCATTTTTTAAACATTGTTGAAATGAATGTGGCAAAAGAAATGTTTTTTACAGCTGGACCCATAACATCTGATAGGGCATATAATTTGGGCATCATTAACCATCTTGTTCCAGTGGAGGACTTGGAATCATTTACAATGAAAATGGCGCGTGATATTTCACACAACAGTCCATTGGCTATTTCCGTAATTAAGCAGCAACTTAATCTGTTGGGTAAGGCTCGGCCGATGAATGCTTCTTTTTATGAACAGATTGCAGAATTAAGAAGGAAAGCTTTTAATAGCGATGATTTTATGGAAGGTAAAACTGCTTTTCTTGAAAAGAGACATCCGGTTTTTACCGGGAAATAAACAATTGATACAGCAAACTCTGGATAAATCTTCTGGGTTTATGTAAATTTGTCAGATATTTCTTTCTTGATTGCTAACAAACTCGCTATGAACAGAATTGTTATACCATTTATTATTCTGCTATTATTCTATACTACGGGTTTTTCGCTCATGTCTCAAACGCCAACTACCCAGGATTGTTTAGGCGCAATACCGGTGTGCGATTTTATCTACGTAGAAGAACATACTGCATCTGGGAATGGTAATTATAATGAATTACCTACCAATCAATCTTGTCCTTCACATTGTATGGATGGCGAAAAGAATAGTCGGTGGTATATATTTACCGTTATCGAAAGTGGGACGTTGCGTTTTGAGATAACTCCACAAACTCCTTCTGATGATTACGATTGGGCGGTTTTTAACTTAACTAATCACAGCTGTGATGAAATTTATGGAAATCCTACGGAAATGCTGAAAAGCTGTAATGCCGCTGGAGGCCCGTCTTATCAGGGGGCAACGGGAATTAGTACGCCAAATGGTGGCATGGTTTCTTGTAATGGTGGCGGGCCAACGAGCAAGTGGAATGCCGATATGTACGTGTGGGAAGGTGATACCTATGTGCTTGTTGTAAGCGATTGGACGCAAACCCCGGGTGGTTATACGTTGGATTTCAGTGCGTCTACAGCTGCCATTTTCGACGATCAAAGACCTTTTGTTGAGTATGTTGGTGGTGATTTGATAACAGCCTGTGGCACGAATGAAATACTTTTGCGGTTTAACGAAAATGTAAAATGTAGCTCAGTGCAGGCTGGTGATTTTGTTCTTGAAGGTCCTGGTGGGCCTTATGTTATTGATAGCATCTATGGTTACAATTGCTACTTGGGCGGAGCTAATGAGCGGGAATATATTCTGTTTACGAATCCTCCAATTTATCAAGGCGGTGATTTTACTTTGGGATTAACCCTTTTTAGTGCCATATCAGATGCATGTAATAATTATGCTCAGTCAGCGCAGTTTCATTTTGATATTAATTTGGATGCCCCTACCGCGAATGCAGGTGAAGATCAGTCGATTGCTTACGGTGCTTCTGCAACCCTGAATGGCAGCGCTTATGGAGGTTCCGGATCCTATTCTTTTTCATGGGATCCCATTTCCTTGCTTGACGATCCCACTTCGCCACAACCTTCTACAATAAACCTTACTGTTTCGACACCTTTTTACTTGTTGGTCAGCGATATGGAATCGTATTGCCAAAGTCAGGATACTGTTTGGGTGAATATTATCGGCGGTCCTCTTTCAATAGGTGTTTCTACCTCCTCGGCTGCTGTATGCAGAAGCCAGCGTGCCGATTTGTTTGCTTCAACAGGTGGCGGTTCTGGTTCGTATCTTTTTTCTTGGTCTTCGTCGCCTATAGGTTTCTCTTCCAATCTGCAAAATCCATCAGTTTATCCGCTTCAGGATACTTGGTACAAAGTTGAAGTTTCCGATGGATTTAGTATGCTAGCTGATAGTGTTTTTGTTGCTGTTTATGACACGCCGATGGCTGATGCAGGAAACGACCAGGTTATCAATGAGGGAACAACTACCACACTTTCAGGCACGGCCTCGGGTGGTTCAGGTACATACCTATATCAATGGGAGCCTGCCAGCTGGCTTGTGCAAAACGATATCGCCAATCCCACCACATTGCCGCTATACGAACCAACTGTTTTTACCCTTTTGGTTTCTGACGAAAATGGTTGTTATAGCGATTTATCTCAAATGTTGGTTAATCCGGCTGGAGATGGATTGTCGGCTTTTCCTATGTCTGATCCCGTTGAGGTTTGCCAAGGTGAAGCTGCTGAGGTTGTTGCCAATGCCACAGGAGGAGGGTTGACATATAATTATAGCTGGACTTCATCGCCTTCAGGGTTTACATCCGATCAGCCTGTATTTACTGTTTCGCCCCTAGTGACGACCCGATATGATTTGTTGTTGCTCGACCAATTTGGAAATGAGTTTACTGCCCATACCACTATAATTGTAAATCCATTGCCAATAATCGATTTGATTCCAGCAGGATCTCCATTGCTGGGAGAAGACACCATCGTGGCTTGTGTTCGGGATTCTGTTTATTTGGATGCCGGATTTGATGATAATCCATTAAATACCGAATATTATTGGCTAAACGCAAGTTATGTAAATCGTTTATTTGTGGCGCGAACCAATGGTTCCTGGATTGATTTTCAGACACATGCGGTTAGGGTTACCAATGGAGTTACTGGTTGTGTTAATGTTGATTCGGTAACGATAATGTTTGATTTTACGCAATGTAATATCGACATTCAGGAGTATACGGGTAATTTGAGTTCGGTTGTTAGCGTTTTCCCAAACCCAAACAACGGGAGTTTTACTTTGTTGGCCAATGAACAAGTCGAAGATTTACAGATTTTTCTTTTTGACTCACGTGGTTCAGTGCTGCACAGCGAGCTCTGGCAGGGGAAAACACTGAAGGGATTTGAGAAACAATATGCATTTCCTAACTTATTTCCGGGTATTTATATTGTAAGGCTTCAAAGCCAACAGGGGATTGGCGCGATTCGGATGGTAATCAAATAAGCCAGCATATATTAACTTCGTATAATTAAAATGCGTCTTTCCCTGGAAAGTGAAGTTTTTCTTTCGCAATTTCAGGTGAAAACGTAAAAAAAGTGAGGTTGCCTTCAGCGCAAAGCACGTTTGTACTATCGTAGAGGTACACTTTCACGTCAGCCAGGTTTCTGCGCATTCCTTTTAAATGAGCTTTTAGTAAAATGGGCCCTTTGTTGATGTAAACAGTTTTTTTGTATCGTACATTGAGTTCAGATGTTACACCTGCTGTTTTTACTTTTACCTGAATAAGCCATGAAGCAATTTCGTCCATCAATGTGGCCTGAATTCCGCCGTGAAGCACATCGTGAAATCCTTGCAGATACCCACGTGGCTCCCATCTTGATACAATTTCATCACCTTCTTCAAAAAACTGCATTTGCAATCCGTGTTCGTTTTTTGGCGAGCAACCAAAGCAATTGTAGCCGGGCAGTTCAGCGTATGGGTTTGCTATTTTTTTCATTATTTCAAAACGCCGTTTCTGTATTTTTCTTTTTTAATTACCTGTCCTGATTCGTTATAAAGCAGCCATTCTCCATGCTTAACGCCTGATTTGTATTGGCCGCTCAACTTTGGCTTGCCGTTTTCATAATACTCAATAAAAACTCCTTCCGCTTTGTTGTCAGAAAAGTTTTGCTGTGTCCTAAGTGTGTCGTTGGGATAGAATGTTTTTTGCATGCCTTCAAAGTCACCATGTTGATAATTGTATTCGGCAACTAGCTTACCGTCTTCGCTGTACCATTTTGTTGTCCCGTTTTTAAGTCCGTCTAAGTATGAGCTTTCCTCTTGAATACCCCCTCTTTCATAATAAACTTTTCGTTCACCATTGAGCAATCCGTTTGAATAGTGTTCAACAAGTTCCGGTCTGCCACCAAGTCGCCATTCTGTATGCTTCCCGTCAAGCGAATCTTTTAGGTAATTTGATTGTATCTCGATGTATCCTCTTCTATTTAACTGTAAATACAAGCCGTTTAGCTTGCCATCTTTGTATTCCTCAATTTTAAAAATCTGACCGGTAGGATAATAGGAAATCCAATTGCCTGTTTTCTGGTTGTTTTCATAATAGCCGGTAACTTTTGTTCCGCCTGTTTCAGTGCTGTAGAACCCTGTTTTTATAGAATCTGTTGTGGTCGGTAGCGTTGTTTGGCCATGAATTGCGATGGAGAGAATTAGCAACAAGGTTGCTGTAGTCAAGATTTTCATAAAAAGAATGTTTTCTGATTTACCCCGATATGTTGGTTTAAAATCTGTTTACGTTTTACAAAATTAACCAATTCGGTTTAGATAGCAGTTTTAATCTTGTTTAAATACTGTGGGATTCTCTTAAAATTTTGGAAAACCTGATCTTGTAAAACACATCAGGCCGGAAAGGGGTTTTCCGACCTGATGAACCAAAACCAAATTTTATAACAATAATGGAGTTAAACACTCAACGTCACAACGAAAATATTTAACGTCACTAATGCTGAATAAACAATCACTGTGCCATTAAAAGTAATTAATTGGTAATGAAAAGTATAGTCTGTTAATGAGCCAGGTTCAATTCTAAATGTTTATTATCGGGAGGCGTTTTTTGTTTTCTTTTCGTAAAAAATTACGAATTCGTAACCATAAAACTTTCTAATCTGGAATAACAGCTAACAGATCAAAGAAATCTGCACCAATAATTTTAGTTTCCACAAAGTCCCCAATATTGAGTTTTTGTTTGGTTTCGATAATAACTTCGTTATCCACCTCTGGTGAATCATATATGGTGCGACCAACGTAATTTCCGTTTTCTTTCCTGTCGATAATTACTTTAAAAGTTCTCCCGATTTTAGCCTGGTTGAGCTCAAGGCTGATATCCTGTTGCATGGCCATCAGCTTCTCTTTCCTGTCTTCTTTTACTTCCTTAGGCACGTTGTCTTCGAGTAAATCTGCCGAAGTTCCTTCTTCTGGTGAATACGTAAAAACTCCCAACCTATCGAAGCGGTATTTCTTAACAAAGTCAAGTAATTCCTGAAAATCATCTTCTGTTTCGCCGGGATATCCCACGATAAGCGTCGTTCGGAAAGCAACATCAGGTACTTCTGTTTTAATGCGGTCGAGCAGTGCAATGGTTTTGTCTCCGCCCAAACCGCGTTTCATCGAGCGTAGGATTTTGCTGCTTATGTGTTGTAAGGGCATATCCAAATACGGGCAAACTTTTTTGTTTTCATGCATTGTTTTGAGTAACCCCACCGGAAAATTGGCCGGATAGGTGTAGTGCATTCTAATCCACTCGATACCTTCAATTTCTGAAATTTTGTCGAGTAATTCAGGCAACACACGCTTTCCATATATATCGAGGCCGTACCAAGTAAGGTCTTGGGCTATAAGCAGCAACTCTTTAACGCCCTGTGCTGCCAGAAAGTTTGCCTCCATCACAAGGTCTTCCATTTTGCGTGAAACGATTGGACCTCTAATAAGTGGAATAGCGCAAAATGAACATTTCCTGTTACAACCTTCTGATATTTTGAGGTAGGCAAAATGTTTTGGTGTGGTAAGTATTCGTTGTCCATAAAGCTCATGCCGATAGTCGGTATCGAGGCTTTTTAGAATATCTGTCAAGTCGTTTATTCCAAAATAGGCATCGACTTCGGGCATTTCGACGGTAAGTTCTTTTTTATATCGTTGAGAAAGGCATCCGGTAACAAATACTTTTTTTATTTTTCCAATGGCTTTCATTTCAAGCGCATTGAGAATTGTGTTTATCGACTCTTCTTTGGCATCATTTATAAAACCACAGGTGTTTATCACCACGATGTCAGATGCGCTGTTGCTGTCGTGTTCTACGGTATACTTGTCTTCAAGTTGTTTCATGAGCACTTCTGAATCGACCAAATTCTTGGAGCAACCCATAGTAATCACGTTTACTTTTTGTTTTTTCGGCATGTGGGTTATTGTTGATAAAACAGTTTGTTATCCGAACAGACTTTCTACAAATGCTTTACGGTTAAATATTTGAAGATCCTCCATTTTTTCACCCACCCCAATGTATTTCACTGGTATTTTAAACTGATCAGAAATACCGATAACGACACCTCCTTTGGCTGTTCCGTCGAGTTTGGTAAGTGCTAGGGCGTTTACTTCGGTGGCCGCCACAAAATGTTTGGCTTGCTCAATTGCATTTTGTCCGGTTGAAGCATCCAGCACAAGTAATATTTCGTGAGGTGCATCAGGGATTAGTTTTTCCATTACCCGCTTGATTTTGGTGAGCTCATTCATCAGGTTTACTTTGTTGTGTAAACGTCCGGCGGTGTCAATTATCACAACGTCTTTTTGTTGTGCGATGGCTGATTTTAATGTGTCGTAGGCTACTGAGGCGGGGTCGGCGTTCATGCCTTGGGTAACAATGGGCACTCCGGCACGCTCTGCCCAAATTGTAAGCTGGTCTACCGCAGCTGCTCTAAATGTGTCGCTTGCGCCAAGAATTACAGATTTGCCAGCTTTTTTGAAGTTGTAAGCCAGTTTTCCAATGGTGGTTGTTTTTCCTACACCATTTACACCTACAACCATGATAACATAAGGTTTTGTATTGATAGGGATGTCAAAATCGTCACCATCCATGGTGTTGTTTTCAAGCAATAATGCTTCGATTTCTTCCCGCAGTATGGAGTTTAACTCGTTTACGCCTAAAAATTTATCTCTTGCAACACGGGCTTCAATGCGTTCAATAATTTTTAGGGTAGTTTTAACTCCTACATCTGACATTACCAGCGCTTCTTCTAGGTTGTCGAGAACCTCGTCGTCAACTTTGGATTTACCAACAACAGCCTTCGATAGCTTATTGAAGACATTTTGCTTGGTTTTTTCAAGGCCTTTTTCTAAGTCCTCTTTCTGCTGTTTTTTTGAAAAAAATGAAAATAAACCCATTGCGAAGATTGGTTGAAGAGGTGATTTTTAAACACACAAAAGTAATGATAAATGCACAAACTAAAAAAGCTCTTTCCCTAACCGAGGGAAAAAGCTTCCTGATAACCATTGAGGTTATGATTATACTTTCTCAGCCAAAAAATCGGCCACCTTGTCAGAAGGAATAATGCTTTCCTTCCAGGTATATGCGCCTGATTTGGGTGATTTTGCTAGTTTATAAACTTTAGCTATGTCTTTTGTTGCTGATTGCAACGTTGCTACTACTTTCTTTGCCATGGTTCTAACTATTTAATTTCTCTGTGAACAGTCTTTTTTTTGAGGATAGAATTGAATTTCTTCAGTTCCAAGCGCTCAGGAGTATTTTTCTTACTTTTGGTAGTAATATACCTTGAGGTTCCTGGCATGCCACTGTTTTTATGCTCAGTGCACTCCATGATAACCTGAATTCTTGCGTCTTTGCTTTTTTTAGCCATGTCAAACTCACTTTAAATTTCGGACGGCAAAAGTAGAAAAAAAATATAGATAATACAATTTGTTGGGTAAAAAAAATGAAATCTCTTGTTGTGATCTGAAAACGTTGGTGCTTAAGGTTTTTGTGTTTTATTACAATGCCGAAAACAAGTTAATTTTTTTTATCAGTATTAGGAGATATATTCTGGTCTCATGTTTTGTATTATCTTACTTTAAATGTTTATTTCTGAGCTCATACATAAGGATTGCTGGGATAAAAAACACTACATCAGCGATGGTTTTACCAATAAATGAACCTAGAATGAAATTGTTAACTAGTGTCGGTATCAGATACATGAAAAATGGTCTTACAGCTAGCACATCTAGTAATTCAGCAGGGCCGAATTCTATAATCAGATTTCTGAAATCTATTAGGAATGATTTGATTTTGTATTGTTTGTTGTTTTTGCGATGGTGCTTGATGCTTTTCCGTACATCGCTCGCAGCAATAACGCCGTAAAAAAGTACTGATGCTACAGCTGAGGCCGCAAAAGCCGCGAACACTCTGTTTTCGGTGGTTTTCATAATAAGCCACGCCGTGAACAATGAAAAAATGGTACATAGAATTTCAGCAAGTAAGTAGCGCTTAACCCATTCTTTAAGTTTGTTTTTTAGCATTTGTATTTTTTTAGTAGATGAAACCTGATTTATCGGTATTAAGCTAGTCGGCTATGTATTTGATTGAACGGAATTAATTTCGTTTAATGTCGTGGTGTTGAAAAAAATGAATGACCTCATCCGTAGGTAGAACGCGGCTAAGCATTAAAATCAGAGAGATCACAGCAAGAAAAACAATAATAAGTGCTATGATTTTTTCTGTGGGAGTGAAAAGCGGACTGCTTTTGTCGGTTTCTCGCCAGGCTTTGCGATAAACCAGTATGCCAATAGCATATAACATCGACGACATCAGAATATAATGTAGTCCGGCAGCGTAGAGCAACCAAAAGCCATAAACTGTGGCAATGCTGCCGTTGATAAGCGCTTTCTTTTTCAATAATGTTGTATCTGCTGGTAATCCTGATTTGTTGAAAGCAAGTTTAAACAAATACATTGCACTTAAAGCGTAAGGTATAAGAATCATTGAACCGGCTATGCTGATAATGGCCAAAAATGCATTTTTTGCTACTACAGAAAACAGAAGTGTTGCTTGCATAATAATACTGGTGGCGGTTAAAGCATAGGTTGGTGCTTCATTACGGTTGTGAAGAGCAAAAGCCTTTGGAAGAACACCTTGTGCCGCAGCAGATGATGGTACTTCACTTGTGATAATAGTCCAAGCAACCCATGCTCCCAAAATGGAAATAATTACGCCAACATTTAATAACACTGCGCCCCAGTTGCCAACAATGGCTTTAAGCACGTAAGCTGTTGATGGATCAGGAAGTTTAGCTAGTTCGGCCTGGTTTAGGATGCCAAAAGAGAATATGCTAATGGATGCATAAACTACCATGGCACCAACAAAACCAAGCAGTGTGGCTTTGCCTACATCTTTTTTGTTCTTTGCTCGTCCTGAAATTACCACCGCTCCCTCGATGCCAATAAAAGCCCATAATGTGACCAGCATGGTACTTTTAAGTTGTGCACCAATGCTGCCCAGTGCAGGGTTTTGTCCTCCCCATAGGTCAAACGAAAGTTTGTCCCAATGAAAAGCATATAATAGTATGATCAGGAAGATAAATAGAGGAATTAGTTTTGCAATTGTTGAAATAGAATTCAAAATACTGGCGCCTTTTACGCCATGCCTCACAATGGTATTCATGACCCAGATAAAAACCGAACCTCCTAGGATTGATTGCCAGTTGTTTCCGGTCAGAAAAACAGGAAAAAAGAATCCGAGAGCTTGCATAAGAAGCACCGCAAAGGAAACATTGCCAATGGCAGCACTAAGCCAATAGCCCCAAGCCGAATTAAACCCCACATACCTTCCAAAACCTTCGGCGGCATAGCTGTAGATGCCAGAGCTTAAGTCGGGTCGTGTATCGCTCAGTATTTTGAAGGTGTTGGCGAGAAAATACATACCAATACCTGTAATTACCCACGCAATTAAAACAGGGCCGAGAGCAGCGCCCTCGGCCATGTTGCTAGGCAGGTTGAATACACCGCCTCCAATCATCGAGCCAACAACCATTGCTGCTAGCCCGACGAATCCAACTTTTTTCTGATGTTCAACCATCGTCTTTATTCCTTGATGCACATGGTTCTAAAGTACTTTTTACCATTTCTTTCAATGCGCTCAACACCATGAATATCACTCTGATAACCTGGGAAAATATTCTCGAAATTTTGACGTTTTTCAAGGTAATCATAAATAGGTTTGGCTTTGTCATTTAGTATTTCACCACCCATTATAATCGGAATTCCGGGAGGATAAGGGACCACCATAACGGCTGGAACACGATTCATCATGTTTTTTAATTCGACATATTCCACTTGTTTTCCAACAACTTTGTGGTATGCATCTGCGGGGCGCATCACCTGATCGGGAATAACCTGAAACGCTTTTTGCATGCTTTCAAGGAGCTGATGTTCCTTGTAGTATTTATGGATGTCGTTGCAATGATTTTTTAGTCCAACATTGCTGTATACTTCGGGGTATGCATTGGTAAGTTCTGGAAAAACCTCGCACAAAGGTGCATTACGGTCGTAAAGTTCTTTAAATTTGAAGAGCTCGGCAAGTAAAGTCCCTTGTTTTCCTTTGGTTGTTCCTAAAGAGTTTAGTAGTAGAAAGGAGTAGTAATCGGTTTTTTCGCAAACGATTCCTTTGTCGATAAGGTAGTTTGTAACAATTCCGGCAGGAATACCTTCGTCAGCCATTCTACCTGTGTCGTCGATGCCGGGTGTAGTAAAGGTAAGCTTTATGGGGTCGAGCATGGCGTAATCGTCTTCCATGTCTTCAAATCCGTGCCAGCTGTTATTTTTCGACATAACCCATGCGTTTTGATTGGAGGCAAGTACGCTTGCGGCCACGCGCTCAAACCTCTGTTCTTTTCCGTCAATGATTACCGTTTCTGGTTGCCACATACCAAAAAACCAATCGTTGCTATTCTTGGCTTTCAGGTCGTTAAGAATTGAAATTACCTTTTTACGCAGTTGTATGGCTTCGATAATCATGTCGTTGAACAACACTTCGCCATTGTCGTGCATCATTTTAGTGGCTACATCTAGCGAAGCAATCATGCTGTATTGCGGCGAGGTGGAGCCATGCATCATGTATGATTCGTTAAATTCATCAGGGTTTACTTTTACAGAGCTGCCATTTTTGATATGCAGCATTGACGCCTGCGAGAAGGCGGTGAGCAATTTGTGGGTCGAGTGTGAGCAGAAAATAGGCGGGTGGTTTTCGTTTTGGTCGTCGCTCATGCCAAAATGGTTTTTATACATCGGATGAAAACGTGCATAAGCATACCAGGCTTCGTCAAAGTGCAAGTTGGCTACACTGCGTTCGAGCGCTTTTTTTATGTTAACCACATTGTAACAAACGCCGTCGTAAGTGCTATTTGTTAAGGCCGACATTTTGGGTAGGTTTTTCTTGAGCTGCTCGGGGATAAGTTTGTTTTCTTGAATTTTTTTTGCAATAGTTTCTGGTGAAAACTCGCTTAACCGCACAGGGCCTATAATGCCTCGTTTATTGCGTCGTGGAATCATGTAAATGGGAAAAGCATTGGTAATTACCATTGCGTAATTAAGTGACTTATGACAGTTTCTGTCAACGAAGGCGATGTCATCAGGCAGCACCTGACTACGCCATATTATCTGGTTTACGTTTGAAGTACCATTTAATATATAGTAGGTGTAGTCGGCCCCAAAAACGTGTGCCGAAAATTTCTCAGCATCACCAACAACGCCTTCATGATCCAGGAGGGATCCGAGTTCAGGAACCGATATGGAGAGATCGGAGCGCAAAGTGTTTTCTCCGAAAAACTTATACAACGCCACTCCAGCCGGACTTCTTAAGAAACCTTCACCACCCATGTGCCCAGGGGTGTGCCAAGCATATTTATACTCTTCGGAATATTTTACAAGCATTCCGAAAAACTTTGGGTAAACGCTTTTGATGTACTCAAGTAGATGTTTTTCAATACGTCCGCTTAAAAATT
>CAYWNI010000062.1:0-11525 GCA_964459525.1 uncultured Lentimicrobiaceae bacterium
CAGGAAAAACACAACATAACCGTTACCGATATAGAAGGACGTATTTTGGCCAGCTATTCGGGTTCAAATGAAAGAGCCACAATTCAGATACACACACCTACCGGAATTGTTTTGGTTACTGTAATTTCAGCAAATAATCGAACGATAAAGAAGGTCTTTATCCACTAATTGCAGAAGTTTTCAGTTTAATCTACAACAAGCTTAAATCCAACACCATGCACGTTTATTAGCTCAACTTTGGGGTCGTCTTTGAGGTATTTCCTGAGTTTGGTAATATAAACGTCCATTGAGCGGGCATTAAAATAGCTGTCATCGAACCATATTTTATTGAGTGCTACTGTTCTGTCGAGGACATTGTTCATGTTTTCGCACAACAGTTTTAGTAGCTCAGCTTCTTTGGAGGTTAGTTTTTGTGGATCGCCTCCTGTGCTTAATAATTGTCGGTTGTAATCGAAAGTAAAGTTCCCAAATTTGAAAATGGAAAGTTCGTTGTTTCCTGTTGGAGTGCTCCTGCGAAGAATGGCCTTGATACGCACCAGCAACTCTTCCATGCTAAAAGGCTTGGTCAGGTAGTCGTCGGCACCTACTTCAAAACCATGAAGTTTGTCTTCTTGCATGGCCTTGGCCGACAAAAACAAAATGGGTATTTCCTGATCAAGTTTCCTGACTTTTGTTGCCAGAGTAAAGCCATCCATCACAGGCATCATGATGTCGAATACGCAAAAATCGAACTTCTCACGTTTAAAATTTTCAAGGGCAATTTTACCATCCTCACTCAAAATGGTGGGGTATCCTTTGGCTTCTAGGTAGTTTTTAAGGATATTTCCTAAATTTTTGTCGTCTTCGGCAAGGAGAATTTTAATTTTCTTTTCCATAGTGCTTTTTTTAGTTCAAAGGAAATTGGATGGTAAAGGTACTGCCTTTATCGAGTTCTGAATCCACAAAAATCTGACCGTCGTGTAATTCAACGATGGCCTTGGCATAACTGAGTCCCAGCCCAAATCCTTTAAAATTATGAATGTTACCCGTTGGTACACGGTACAATTTTTCAAATATTTTTTTTCTGTTCGATTTGCTTATTCCAATTCCATTGTCGGAAACCCTGATGAGCATCAGGTTACCTTTGTTGATGGTGTTTACGGTAATTTGAGGCGTTTCAATGCAGTATTTAATAGCGTTATCCAATAAGTTGATAATTAAATTGGTAAGATGCATTTTGTCGCCTAACATCATGGTGGTAGTTGCATTGGGTTGATAATCCATTGAACCACCTTTGCTTGCCAGCGCCATCGACTTACTGGCCATAGCAGCTTTAATAATATCGTCCATGTTCAACATCTCTTTACGCAGCCGCAATTGTCCTTTGTCGATGACGGCGGTTTGCAGTATTTGTTCGGCCATGCTCGACAGGCGGCTATTTTCTTCATGAATCATACCGATATACGAATCGTAAATGGTTTCGTTTTTTGGAATATCGGTATCTTTTAGGGCTTCACAAGCAAGCGAGATCGTAGAAATAGGCGTTTTAAACTCGTGGGTCATGTTGTTGATGAAGTCATTCTTCATTTCAGAAAGGCGCTTTTGCCTGAAAATGGTGTAGGTACTAAACGAAAAGGCCGCGATAATAATAAAAAATAAAAGTACCGAAACAATGAGTAATACCCATAACTGACTAATAATGTATGTTTTTTCGTTAGGAAAGTAAATGAAGAGCTTGTTGGGATAAGCAAATAGAGAGCCCACCGGAGAGAGGTCGAAAACAAAACTTTCGCTGAGCAACTCGTTGGGGTATTTCCCCGTTTTTTGAAGGATCATGGAGTTGGTGGCAGGACTAAAGACGCCAAATTCAAACGAAGTATGTATTTGTTTCGCCTTGAGCGCACGGGTAATCAGCGAGTCGATCAGGGTTTTATTGTTATAATAAAAATTACCCGGTTCTTGTCGGTTGTAGCTAAACGACAGCGACTTATACAGTTTTGAAGCCATGTCGGTGCTTCGCATAAACCGGTCGATGTCGTTTATAGAGCGCAGGTTTTTAAAATTCTGGTAAAGCACCTGGTTGATAGAGTCATAGGTGTTAAAAACGTCCAGATTTTCTTCATAATAACGCCGTTGTTCGCGCACACGTTCCTCAAGTTTTATTTTGTCAATTTCAAAAACTACCTGATTGACAGCTTGTTTCACATCTCTGATAAAAACCGCTTGCTTAAGCTTCACAGCGTCTCTTATCCAATACACCTGTATTACCATCAGCCCAATGGTGGCTGCGGTAACAAGTGCGATAAAAAGCATGGTAGTCCATTTGTTCATGAAGCAAAAATACCTCTTCAACCCTTTGATATTCAGCTTTTAACTTTCTTTAACACTTGTTGGCATCAGTGAGCTACGCATCGTGTATGGCTGATGTTGAAATAAGGTACAATTAGAAAGCAGATCGGAAAAGAGAATCAAACATCTCTTAAAATTACTAATAGTGAGTACGGTTGTTGGTTTTAATGGACATCCCCGAAGCAAAGGTACGTGAAACTACCTGCAATTTATTTTCTATTAAAGAAATAAGCAACTTTGGCGAATACCGCCTGGTTTCTTGCTACATCCTGAGAATCATCTGATGTGCTTAAATTGAATAGCCCTTGTTGAAATCCCAACCCAAACTTGAATTTATTCATATATACGCCAGCACCGATGGTTATACCAAAATCAAACGCTTTTAAATCATCTGTATCAGAAGAACCTATTTTGAGGGGTTCTGTGTACTTATCACCATCTTTAGGTTTATAAACATACTTGCCACCCATAGCATATCCCAAATATCCTCCTCCTTCTGCATAGAGCTGTATAGTGTTGAGATCGAATAAATAAAGATAGGTCAAATCGAGGGATATGTTATCCGTCCTCAGAACCAACACTTCGGTGTCGTCATCAAGAAGTGAGCCATTATCGATTATGGTTCCTCCAGTTTTGTAGCTGATGGACGAGTTAATCACCATGTTGTTATTTAACGGAAAATCAACCGTAAACCCAGCAAAAAAACCAGGCTTAAAATTTGTTTTGACTATCAGTGTAGCATTTTCCATACTCATATTTGTCATTTGAGGTCCTGCAAACAAACCAAAGTGCTGAGCATTTGCCATTCCAAAAATACTTAAGCCTACTAATAATAGTAAAATTTTTTTCATGTGTAAAGTGTATTTAAGTGTTAATATTTATATTATCATACTTCCACAAAGATATTTCATTATCTTATTCAAAACCAACCATTATGGCATTTTTATTTTCTACATGAAAATACTTAACTACTTTCCCCACTTTAGGAATCTTCTGAAAATTAAGCTTACACTAATAGATACAACTACCATCTATATGAAAAGCCCAACATGGCCATTCCAATATAAGGATTTACGTAAGTTTTGTCGTTACCCACCATTTGAAATTCAACTCCGGGCGACATCTCGCTGAACAAATAAACCTTGTTGAAGAACGATTGAGTTTTGTTTGAAATCCTGAAATGGATACCAAAAGGCAACATTACCCTTGCAAATTGCAGAGAACCGCTGAGGTTGGTACTTTCGTAGGTGGTTGTTTCGTTGTCATCTTTCTTATCACCGAAAAAGCCAAACCCCTTGTCGCCTTCATCAAATACCGGCTTGTTGTTGGGTTCGTAATAAATAATTTCACTTTCGTTGCGGTGTTGAATCTTTACAAATGCTCGAAAAGCATAGGCATATTCCAAACCTACACCTGCTGCAAAGTGCACGCGTCTGGTTACATCTGTTTTAAATAAAAAGCTAACGCCCAAATTAAATCCATAAAAACTCTCGGCATAAGTATACCTATCGTAAATAACAGAGTCGGCATAAATCATGTTTCCGTAAGTAAGCGACTGAAAAGCATCCACATTAAAATCGTTGTAACGGTAAAAGTTGAAGGTTCTTCTAACCCCTGCGCTACTTCCGAGGCTAAAACGAAGCTCCCTGTCGTAGCGGTATTCGCCTTGCTTTTTGCTGTATGGGGTGAGGCTCAGATAAATCTTCGGGCTTACATTTCCTCCGATACCAAAGTTGTATTTGCTGTTTTTATAATCAGAAGCGTTGATGAAATAGCTGGAGTTTTCAACTGCTCCGGCCAAGTTGTTATAGTCTTCAGTGGTATTGGCTGTTCCGGCTCCGGCCAAACCAAAGCTAAATCCGGTAGAGGTTACTTTAAAAGCGGGGTGTTTCTCATTTTGACCAAAAGTCATGAATGAAAGCAAGATTAGGGCAGATGAAAAGATTAAATTTTTTAGTTTCATGATAGGTGTTTTTTTAGTTGCAAATTAGGTTTACTATTGTTTGATTTTTATCTGGCAAAAATAGGAATATTGACCCAAATTCAGCTGGGCAAAATCGTTAAAATGAGCTCCTATTCTTCTTTGTTTTCTCCTTACTAATTTAAAGAAACCCTAACCATTTGTGTGGCGTCTTTTCCGGCGATTCGCAGTAGATAGATGCCTTTGCTGTAATGGGTAAGATCGAGTCTATTGTTTGTTTTCGGAGAAACTTCTTGGCGTCCGATTTCAGTGCCATTTAAGGTGTAAATTACCACATTAAGGTCTTCATTAGCCTTATTATCAATGTAAAACAATCCACTGGATGGATTTGGATAAACGCTCCAATTTTCTCTCTGTTTTTGATTGGTAATACCTACACCATCAGGGCTATAATCGAGTACCATATCAATATAATTATCTTGATTGGCTGGCGTTAACTGCACGGCATCCACACCTTTAGTAAATGCAACACCCACGAAAGGCCCTTGCGCATGTTTTTCGGTAAACTCCACCCAAACCACATATTCTCCATCAGGTACCGTATTTCCATCTAGGTCTTTGCAATCCCAGGTAATACTTCTGGTTTGGTGCGATGTAAGCGTGGATCCTGTAATTGCATCTACCTCATTTGAATTCGACTGAGCTTTCCATGTGTAGAGATATTGTTTTCGGTTGTTAGCCTGCACGAGCCGTGTTTTTACAAAAACCCCATCTTGCTCAATCCAAGCAGCCAAAACATGTTTTGGGGCATAGGTGCCATTTTGGGTAACTGTTTTGAACTCAAAAGTTAACTGACCCGGTGTTTGCGCTTCTAGCTTTTGCGTAAAAACAAACAATGAGGCGAAAATAAAGGCGAACTGTAGTAAAGCGTAATTTGTTTTCATTGGTGTAGTTTTAGTTGGTTGCAAAAGTAACTTCTTAAACCTAAATACAAAACACATAGATAAATCAGCTATATGACGATCACCTAAACACGCTAGTTGTTAACCCATTTGGCGTGCAAGGTTGCTGTTTCTTGGTTTTATTACCCCAGTCCCATTCCCATACTCACCAATTCGGCAATGTCGTAGTTTTTCACAGATTCTTCTTTGTTTTTGTATTTGATGCCATCTGTCATCATGGTCATACAAAACGGACAGGCCGTTGCAATGATGTCGCAGCCTGTGGCCAAAGCCTCTTCAGTACGTTCGATAAAGACTTCCTTGTCGCCTTTTTCGGCTTCTTTAAACATTTGTCCGCCACCGGCACCACAACAAAGGGCAAAGCTTTTGTTGCGTGGCATTTCCGTTTTAACGGAAGGAATGGCATTGAGTACTGACCTCGGCGCACTGTATTCGCCATTGGCGCGACCCAAGTAGCAGGGATCATGGAAGGTGATCTTTTTTCCAGCCATCTCGCCCTTGTCGGGAGTAATTTTTCCAGAATCGATGAGCTGTTGCAGGTATTGCGAATGGTGAATTACCTCGTAATTTCCGCCCAAATCAGGATATTCATTTTTCAACGTGTTAAAATCGTGCGGATCGCAGGTAACAATTTTCGTTACTTCGTAGCCTTTTAGTACCTCAATATTGGTGAGCGCTTGCATTTGAAACAACATCTCGTTTCCGGCACGACGCGCCACATCGCCGCTATCCGACTCTTCTGTGCCTAGCACGGCATAGTTTATTTGGAGATGATTTAATATTTTTACAAATGAACGTATTACCTTTTTGTATCGGTCGTCGAAAGCTCCGGCAGAACCCACCCAAAGCAGAAAGTCAGGTTTTTCGCTTGCAGAGGCAATCAGCGGAACGTCAAGTCCTTCGGCCCAGATCATGCGGTCTTGTGGCGAAAACTGCCATGGAGCACCATTGTTTTCAATGTTGGCGAAAACGCTGTTTAATCCCGATGGCGCTTTGGACTCTTCCATCACAAGGTAGCGACGCATGTCGAGGATGATGGCAGGTTGATTGATGTTTACCGGGCACTCCTGAGCGCAAGCATTGCAGAGGGTGCAAGCCCAGAGTTCTTCCTCAGTAATAAACGTGTTCAGCAACGCTTTTCCGTCATCATAGGTCAAGCCCTCTTTTAACATGCCAGGCCCTTTTTCTTTCATGCGGGCGCGGGTGTCCATCATTATTTTTCGTGGAGAAAGCAATTTTCCGGTGATGTTGGCCGGACAAACGGAGGTACAACGCCCGCATTCGGTACACGACAATGAATTCAGGTAGTTGATCCAGTTCATGTCCTGCACATCTTTCACGCCAAATCGCTCAGGAACGGCAGCGTCGGCAGGTGCTTCAGCGAAAGCGGTGTTTGGATCCAGCATCAGCTTTACCTCTTTGGTAATGGCATCCATGTTGTCAACATACCCCAGCGGTTTCAGTTTGCTTACAAACACATTGGGAACGGACATAAACACGTGAAAATGTTTGGAGTATGGAAGTATATTGGCGAATACAAAAATTAGAACAATATGTGCCCACCAGTTTATTTCGTACAACAAAAAGCTGTTTGAAGGAAGCATGTCAGCAAAAAACGGAGCCAGAAGCACACTTACAGGATAAATGCCAATGGGTTCGTCGCCAACGCTTTGCGCCCAGGTTATATAAAAAGTGTTCATGCCAAGCAAAGTAATCATCAGCAACAAAATGATGGTAAGTGCCAGGTTGGCGTCTGCCTTCGAAACGGGTTTCATTTCGGGACCATAAAAGCGTTTGATGTGCATAAACAGTCGGCGAAACAAAAAAGCCAATATCGCCACAGCGATAATAAGCGCAAAAACATCGCCTGAAGCCATGAGGAAGTTGTAAACGGGGCCTAAGAAGGAAAAGAATTTCTCAGTGCCTGTAAGTCCGTCGATTACCATTTCGATGCTGCCAAACAGAATGAGGATAAACCCCCACCAAACCAGCGCGTGCATAAAGCCAACGATTGGACGGCGCAGGATTTTTTCCTGAAAAAGGGCAATTTTTGTCGTTACCCACAGCCGTTTACCAAAATTATGAAGTGGTTTCTTTTTGGTAAACTGAAAGAAACGGAAATACCGTATCATGGAATAGGCAAAAACGCCAATGGTAATCAATAAAACGATTAGAAAAACCAGTTGCTTTATCATAGTAGTTTATGCTTTAAGTGGCTAAAAAAACATGCTGCAAGATTACAAATTATGTCTCTTAGAATTAAACTAAATTCTGTGTTTGGATTTTGACTTATTCTTTACCATCCTCAAAAGGGGCAGGATTATCGGGCAAGCCAATTAATCCTGACTCTTCGGTATAGCCATAGAGCCTGTCGAATTTAATGCGGTATTTTTCTTTCAGGAATTTTCGTTTTACTTTGAGTGTCGGCGACAGTTCACCAGTTTCAGGCGACCAGTCGGCACAGGTAAGTTCAAACTTTTTTACCTGTCGGTAATTTCCCAGCCCTTTGTTAATGGCGTCGACTTCCTCTTTAAACCGCTCAATTACTTCAGGTCGTTGAATCAGCTCCATGTTGTCGCGGAATTTTATGTCATGTTTATGACACCAACCGTGTAAATAATGAAATGCTGGGCAGATGATGGCCGCAGCATATTTTTCGCCTTCGCCCACCACCATTATTTGTTCAATAAACGACGATTCTTTAAACAGGTTTTCTATAACCTGTGGGGCTACATATTTTCCAGTACTGAGCTTAAAAATCTCCTTCTTACGGTCGGTAATTTTTAAGATGTTGTTTTCGAGTAACACGCCAATATCTCCTGTATGAAACCATCCTTCGTCATCAATTACCTCGTTGGTAAGGGTTTTGGCTTTGTAATAACCGAGCATCAGGTTTGGGCCTTTCATCAGAATTTCACCGTCATCGGCAATTTTTACACTTACATTTTCGAGTACCGGCCCTACTGTACCAAATTTCATGTAGGGGTAATGTGCCTGGTTAACACTGATAACGGGTGAAGTTTCGGTAAGTCCGTAACCTTCCATGATAGGAATGCCAGCGCCGTTGAAAACACGTGCCAGCCGCTCTTGTAGAGCAGCCCCTCCCGATATTATTACCTTGATATTACCACCAAGAGCTTCACGCCATTTGGCAAAAATTAGTTTGTCGGCAATGGAGCGCTGTGCTTCGTAGAACCAACCATTGGCTCGGTTTAGTTCAAATTTTAATCCCAGATCTACCGCCCAGAAAAAGAGTGCTTTTTTTACTCCGGTTAATTCTTTTCCTTTCAGGATCAGTTTGTCGTACAATTTCTCAATCACACGGGGCACACTTGTAAACCCATCGGGTTGCACTTCGCGCAGGTTATCGCCGATGGTGTCGATACTTTCGGCATAATACACCGAAGCTCCTTTAAACTGCACAAGATAATTTACCATACGCTCAAGTACATGGCAGAGGGGCAAAAAACTTAGAAATTTATGGTTGTGATTGATGGGCAAAAGCTCGGTTGTGCCCATTACATTCGAGATAAAGTTGCGGTGACTTAACATCACGCCCTTGCTGCGGCCTGTGGTTCCAGAAGTGTAAATAATTGACAGCAAATCGTCCTGGTCTATCGTTTTTTTTATTTCCTCAAGTTTTTCTAAGTTTTGATTCTCATTGCCAAGCTTGATAATGGTTTTCCAGTTAAGGGCATTATTAACCTGATCGATGGTATAAAACTCCGTTATTCCAGCAGCTTTTACCAGCGGCTTTAGTTTTTCATAGTATTCCAACGAAGAAACAATGACCATTTTGGCATCCGAATGACGCAAGATATGTTCATATTCTTCTTCGCCGATATTCGGATAAACAGGTACATGCACAACGCCAGCCTGACTCATGCCCATGTCAATAAAATTCCATTCTGGTCTGTTATTGCTGATGGTAACAACCTTATCTCCTTTGGCGAAACCAAGGGCCAGCATACCATAGCTAAACGAGTCGGTCATGTTTTTATACTCCGTTGTGGAGAATTCTTCCCATTTCCCGTTACGTTTTACTGCCAGCGCATTATTTTTAGGGTATTTTTCGAGCAGCTGAGTAATAATGTCAAAAGTTCTGAGGACATTCATGGTAGTTAAGTTTTAGGTAAATAAAATCATTTGGGTTTAAAGGTCCAGGTAAACCAGAATTTTGCCACAATCTCGCCATTTTTGTCGATGCCTGTGGTATAAACTTCTCGTGTTTTTCCTGTGTTTTCGGCAATGCTTTCGGCGATGGCTTTTGCAAGCAGCTCGCCTTGATCGCAAGTAAAGACAATCCGTGTTTTGGCTTTTTTCAGAAATTCGGCACGCATGCCCAGCACCAACATCGAAACAGGTTGTTTGCTTTTTTCGATATGCGCCATAGCCAAAATTCCTGTCGATAGTTCAGCAGCCATGCTTAATGCAGCGAAATAAACCGAACGAAACGGATTCTTGTTGAGGTAGCTGTAAGGAATAGAAACCGCTGCTTTCGACAAGTCCATGTGGTCGACCCTGAGCCTGGCAAGAAAGGCCAAAGGCAGTTTGGTCAGCATGAAAAGTTTTATTTTCAAGTGGTTGTTGGCGAGGTTTTCAAATTTAGTGGGCTTTGTCATGGTAGCTGCCGGAGTTAAAACCGGAGCGCAGCTAGCACTCCGGTTATATTTCAGTATTACAAGTTAAAACGAATATTGATTTTTATCGATCATGTGATCGGCAATCCGGCGGCGTGCTGCAATAGCATTTACGTTGGCCGATTTGGTAAAACGTTTCATGCCCATCAACATGCCTTGGTGTTCGTCGCCAGAGGCAAAGGCATTTACGGCATCAACGCCAGCTTTGTTAATTTTTCCGGCAACATCATAAAACAACACATCTGTCATGTCTTTAAACAAGCTCAGTTTATCGTCAGTACGGGTGGCGCTCAGTTTTTCGGTTCTAAGCAACGACGACTCCGCGGCATACGTGTACATGATCATATCAGCCAAAGCCATAAGAATTTCCTGCTCATCGGCAAATTTGTCCATATACTTTTGAATGGCAGCGCCAGCCACCATTAGAATTGCCTTTTTAAAATTCACCACCATTTTCTTTTTGGCCTCGAAATAGTCGGTTGTCACCGAGCCAAAATCAGGTATTGCCATCAGTTCGCCGGCAACAGCCTTGGCCGGAGTTAGTAAATCGAGTTCACCTTTCATGGCCCGTTTTAGCAATTCGCCCACGATAACCATGCGGTTAATTTCATTAGTTCCTTCAAAGATGCGGTTGATGCGTGAGTCGCGGTAAGCCCGCTCAACGAGCGTTTCGGCGGAATAGCCCATGCCGCCAAAAATCTGAACAGCCTCATCTGTAACATAGTCCAGCACTTCCGAACCAAAAACTTTGGCTATACTCGCTTCGATGGCATACTGCCTGATGCCTTCAACGGTAGCTTTGCCTTTGTCCATACCTTGTTCAATAAGGGTTTGGATTGCATCCTCAATGTTTTGGCTGGCACGATAGGTAAGCGATTCGCTGGCAAAAGTGCGGATTGCCATTTCGCCCAATTTCCATTTAATGGCACCAAATGAAGAAATCAACGTGTTAAACTGTTTGCGTTCGTTGGCATACTGCACGGCATAGTCGATGGTGCTTTTGCACGCTCCTACCGCTGCTCCCGAAAGCTTGATGCGTCCCAGGTTCAGGATATTTAATGCAATTTTAAAACCACCGTTGCGCTCGCCCAGCAGGTTCTCAGCCGGAATTACCGCATTGTCGAAATACACCTGAACCGTTGAAGATCCTTTTATTCCCATTTTTTCTTCTTCCGCTCCAATCGTAATGCCAGGTGTTTTGGTCTCAACAATAAAAGCACTTAGGTTTTTGTCGTCGCCAATTTTAGCAAAAACAATGAGTAAGTCGGCGATACCACCGTTTGTTATCCATATTTTAACACCAGTTACAGAGTAAGTTTTTCCATCTTCGCTCAGAACAGCTTTGGTTTTTCCTGAATTAGGATCCGATCCGGCTTCTGCCTCGGTAAGGCAGTAAGCGCCAATAAATTCGCCCGAAGCCAGTAGCGGCAGGTATTTTTTCTTTTGCTCATCCGTGCCATAGTACAAAATAGGAAGCGTGCCAATGCCTGTATGTGCCGAGTAGGCCACCGCAAAGCTGAAACCTTTTCCCATTTCCTCTACTGTAAGCATCGAAGTAACAAAATTTTGGCCAAAGCCGTCGTACTCTTCAGGTACAGAGATTCCGAGTAAGCCCAGTTGTCCGGCATCTTTGAGCAATTTTGCAAGCAAAGCACGATCGTGCTTTTCGAGCTG
>CAYWNI010000063.1:0-11426 GCA_964459525.1 uncultured Lentimicrobiaceae bacterium
ATCAATTCGATAAGGTTGAAATTGTGCAAATACAGCATCCCGATAAATCGTATCAAACCCTTGAGGACATGAAAAACCATGTCGCCGGCCTGTTAAGAAAGCTGGAACTGCCTTTCAGAATTTTGCGCTTGTGTGGTGGCGATATGAGTTTCACGTCGGCATTAACCTACGATTTTGAAGTGTATTCGGCAGCTCAAAAAATGTGGCTCGAAGTCAGCTCAGTATCAAACTTTGAAGATTTTCAGGCCAACCGCATGAAACTCAGATTTAAAGACAAAGAAGGAAAATCCATCTTGGCACACACCCTGAATGGCAGCGCATTGGCTTTACCACGAATTGTGGCTTCACTTCTCGAAAACAACCAAACCGATGAGGGCATAAGAATACCGGAAGCATTGGTTGCCTATACTGGTTATAAATTTATCGATTAATGCATCGTTCGGCCTTTTTAGTTGGTGTACTTTTTTTATTAATTCTTGTTGGCTGTACTCAAGGCGGAAAACATAATACTGGCATTGAAAAATCCGACAGCCTGATAACCATGCTACAACAGTCGTTTGAGTCCTATCAGCAAGTTGACACAACGCGTGTGACGGCAGATTATCAGGCATTGCTAAAAACAGAAAAATATGCCGGGCTGGCCTTCAACTTTGTAAAAATTGACAGTCTAAAGAAACAATTAAAGCAACTTATGGTTGAAGACAGGCAACTACGAACCAACGAAAAAGAGCTGCTATCGCGGATAAAACTCCTTAAACAGGCATTTGGAAACAATGAATACGACAGCCTGACGTTTAGCATATACCTATCGAATCTGGAAAAAGAAGCGGAAAAGTTGTCCAAAAGAATGTCCAGCACATCACTGCGGATAAAATTATGGTCAAAACAGGCCGACTCTGTTCTTCAAACTTTGCATTAACAAAAACAAATTCAATACGCATGATTGCCGTGGTACTTTTATCATCCAAAACCAAACCCCGATTATTGAAACTAATTGCAGGAGTGTTTTTGGTTATTTTGGTGCTACTAAATCCGGGAAAACTGCTTTTTTCACAAATTGAAAAGCCCATCAATCCCCGATTACAACAGCAACAGCAATCACGTACTGAGGAGCAACTGGCCATAAATTATTACCGCAATCGGCAATTTGAGCAGGCCGCTGTACTTTTCAAGCCCTTGTTTGAAGAGAAAAAAAGCCAGTACCTTTACATGTATTACCTCAACTGTCTTTTGGAGTTAAACGACCTGAAAGAAGCGGAAAAGGTGATAAAAAAGCAGCGGCGCACCTATCCTGACAATTACCGCTATCTTATCGATCAGGCATATGTTTATGAGCAAACCGGAAACGAGAAAAAAGCCCAGAAGCTGTTTGAAGAACTCATGACCAACCTACCTTCTGACAGAAATGGCATCGTTACCATTGCTTCTTCGCTGCAAGCCAGAGGCTACAACGATTTGGCGGTGTTGGCCTATAAAAAAGCACAAAAAAATCCAGATATCCAGCATTCGTTCAACATGGAAATTGCGAATGTTTACATGTACAGCGGTGAATACGAAAAAGTTTTCGATAACTACCTCAATCAGTTGGAAACCAATCCTGAAGACATGCAGCGTATTCGCAATATGTTGCAAAACATCCTGCGCATGGATGTCGACGACAACCTCTCGGATATGCTCAGAACCAAGCTTTTAGAACGGGCACAAAAACAAACCGAAAACGAAGCCCTGGCAGAAATGCTGCTTTGGTATTCTATTCAGGTAAAGGACTTTACAATGGCATTGCGGCAGGCTAAATCTATCGACAAACGGTTCGGGTTTAGGGAAGAGGCCGTGATGGAACTGGCAGAAATAGCCTTTCAAAACAAACAATTTGAGATTGCGTCCGACGCGTATAGCTATATCAGAGAGAAGAAAAATGAAAGCCCTTACTACCTCGAAGCTACCACAGGTTATTTTAGGGCTCAAATTAATGAAGCAGAATCGAATCCGGCTACTTCTCCCGACCAGTACCGAAAACTCATAAAACAAGGGGATTCATTCCTTAAAGAATTGGGGTTGAACAACCAAACCATCGAAATTGAAAGGTTGCTTGCACATGTTCAGGCGTTTAGACTAAATCAACTTCAGGAAGCTATTGCAAGACTTACACTGGCCACTGAAATACAAGGACTTAACCCTGAACAAACTTCTTTGTTAAAACTCGAACTGGCCGACATTCTGCTTGCCAGTGGTCAGATGTGGGATGCTACACTGCTGTACTCACAGGTAGAATCTGACATGAAAAACGAACCCCTTGGCCATGAAGCCAAGTTAAAAAACGCCCGTGTTTTTTACTATGCGGGCGAATTTCAATGGGCACAGGCAAAACTCGACATCTTAAAATCGGCTACATCCAAATTAATATCAAATGACGCCATCGACTTGTCGCTTTTTATCGAAGACATCCTGGAAGAAGACACGCTTGGACTGACTTTACGCAAATTTGCTGGAGCCGACCTCTATGCCTACCAGCAGCACTACGATTCGGCACTTATTCTGCTTCAAAAAATTGAATCCTCCTTTCCAGGAGAGGTGACCCTACCCTATGTGCTTTATAAAAAAGCAGCCTGGTTAACTCAACAACATCAATATCAAGCTGCCGACTCTCTTTACAGTCGGCTCATTAATCAATATCCGGAAAACATAAAAACAGACAATGCCCTTTTTAAACAAGGGGAGTTGAGAAGAATGGTATTGAATGATACCGATGGCGCACTGTCGTGTTACCTAAAACTCATGACAAACTACCCCGAAAGTTTGTTTGCTGGAGAAGCCAGGATAAATTACCGCATATTACGCGAAGAAGAGTAACTTTGGAGCTGCAACCGTAAACAGGATACCATGGTCAGACCAAAAAAACACCTCGGACAACATTTTTTAACCGACAAAAACATTGCAGCTAAAATTGCTGGATGCTTAACGCTGAATCTGCCTGTGGTTTGTGAAATTGGCCCTGGCACAGGCATACTTACTACCGAACTACTCAACGAAGAAACCACCAAAAAACTCCATCTTATCGAAATTGACGAGGAATCCGTTGAATACCTGAAAACGCATTTCGAAAACGAAAAGATGATTATCCATCAAGCTGATTTTCTAAAATTCCCCCTCGAAAATATTACCACTGAACCAACCGCCATCATTGGCAACTTTCCATACAACATCAGTAGTCAGATTTTTTTTAGGGTTTTGGAATACCGCAACCAAATACCCGAAGTAGCCGGCATGATTCAAAAGGAGGTTGCCGAAAGAATAGCGGCTGGACCGGGGAGCAAAACTTATGGCATTTTGAGCGTGTTGCTCCAAACCTGGTACGAAATAAAATACTGTTTCACGGTACACGAGCACGTATTTGTGCCGCCGCCAAAGGTAAAATCGGCTGTTATTCATCTAAAAAGAAACGACACGAACAAGATAAACTGTGATGAACGGTTGTATTTCATCGTGATAAAAACAGCGTTTAATCAGCGCAGAAAAACCTTACGTAATGCGCTTAAACCTCTGGTGACAGTCATAATGCCTGAGCATCCATTACTCACAAAAAGAGCGGAACAGTTAAGCGTTGAGCAATTTATTGAACTTACCAACCTGATAGAGTCGCTTAGGCAGAGCTAAACAATAAATTTAAAACCAATTTCTGGTTTTAACAAAATGTTTTAATTTCACCAGCTCAAATTGCCTCAATGACCAACTTAACAAAGATACTGTCGGTTTTTCTGTTATTACTAATGAGCTGCTTGCCAATGCTTGCGCAGGAAAGCAACTCAATTCAAAAAGATAACCTCAGCATTGAGTTACCTGATATTATCGTTGAAAACATCAGTCAGGACATTATCATAACTATAAAAGAACACCTTGCAGAAAACACTGATTCAATACAGGTAAGTCTCAATGGCGAAATAAAGTACTATCCGGTTAACGAGCAACAAGTTACCGTGTCATACGATTTCCCAAAGAAAGAAACTCTAGAGATCAGCACTTTAAGCCAAACCGCATCCATCCCAATTCATCCCATCCCACTCTGGATGTCGATACTTCCACCTTTGTTTGCTATTTTCTTTGCTCTGCTGCTACGCGAGGTTTACAGCGCATTGTTTATAGGCTTGTGGATAGGAACAGGCATTTTGTATTACTACAAAGGGGTTTCTATTTTTGTTGCACTATTTCAGGGATTTCTGGCCATTTTCGACACCTATATTCTGGATGCACTCAACGACACAGGACATCTGTCGATCATCCTGTTTTCGATGATTATAGCCGCTACCGTAAGCATCATCACAAAAAATGGCGGCATGAAAGGCGTGGTAAACCGACTTTCAACTTACGTTAAAGATGCCCGTTCAGCATCAATTATAACCTGGCTATTGGGCATTTTGATTTTTTTTGATGATTATGCCAACACGCTGGTAGTAGGAAACACCATGCGTCCGCTCATGGACAGGATGAAAGTATCGCGTGAAAAACTGGCTTACATTATAGACTCCACCGCCGCACCCGTTGCTTCCATCGCATTCGTTACCACATGGATTGGAGCTGAGTTAAGCTATATTCAGGATGGCATCGACCACCTAAACCTAGACGAATCAGCCTATGGTGTGTTTTTTAATTCACTGGGATATTCGTTTTACCCCATTTTCGCCTTGGCTTTTATATTTATTATAGTCTGGAAAAGAGTTGACTTTGGCCCAATGCTAAAGGCCGAACGAAAAGCCAGAATTTCTGAAATTGATAACGATGATTTGGCGCTCCTCAGCAACGATATGCAAGAAGAAATCAGCATAAACCCCAGTATAAAAATTAGGGCGTTAAATGCAGTTATCCCAGTTTTGGTGATCGTGGCAGGCACACTTGGCGGATTATTTTTCACGGGCTACAATACTGTTGTGTGGGACAACAACAGCATGAGCTTTTTCGACAAGATGAGCGAAACCATTGGCAATGCCGACTCTTACGCAGCCCTACTTTGGGCATCTTCGGGGAGCATGGTTGTGGCCATACTGATGTCGTTAACGCAAAAACTACTTACCTTAAAAGAGGCCATGGAAGCCGTTGTGCATGGATTTAAAACCATGCTTCCTGCCATCATGATCCTCACGCTTGCCTGGTCGATAGCGCTGATTACAGAGCACATGCATACGGCGGATTTTATTTCAAACTCACTCGTTAACGCAAATGTTTCACCCTTTCTGCTTCCGTTATTTACCTTTGTTATCGCGGCTCTAATAAGTTTTGCCACAGGAAGTTCATGGGGAACGATGGCCATATTATACCCGCTAATCCTGCCAGCATCGTGGATGCTTACCACACATGCGGGGTTAGACTACGACACTTCCATTTCAATTTTTCACAACATTGCAGCTACCGTGCTCACCGGCAGCGTGCTTGGCGATCATTGCTCACCCATTTCCGACACCACCATTTTAAGCTCATTGGCCAGCAATTGCCCACACATCGAACATGTGCGCACGCAGCTACCTTATGCGCTCATAACAGGACTTGTAGCTATCGTAGCCGGAACAATACCAGCCTCTTACAACATCAGCCCATTTATTCTTTTTCCACTGGGAATTGTTTTAATTTATTTCATTATCGTGAAATTTGGTAAGCCCAACGAACTTGAATCGGCGAGGGGTTAATCTCAAAGGCGCACCCTATCCCGTTTCCTGAAATCATTTGCTATTTTTGTGCCTGTTATCGAAAATATATGCCACTAAAAAACCTCATCAGTTCGTTGCCCGGAAAACCAGGTGTTTATCAGTACTTTGATCAAACAGGCAAGATTATTTATGTTGGCAAGGCAAAAAACCTCAAAAAACGGGTTTCCAGTTATTTTACGAAAAACCACCAAAGTAGTAAGTTGCGGGTTCTTGTCAAAAAAATACACGACATCCGTTTTATAGTAACTGAAAATGAGTTTGATGCGCTATTGCTCGAAAACAACCTGATAAAAAAGCATCAACCGAGGTATAATATCCTGCTTAAAGACGACAAGACTTTTCCATGGCTTTGCATAAAAAAAGAACATTTCCCACGGCTTATTTCCACCCGCAATATTATTCACGACGGATCGGAATATTTTGGTCCTTATGCTTCGGTACGCATGATGAAAACACTGCAAGAAGTTGTTAAACAGATATACCAATTGCGCACATGTTCATTAAAACTCGATCCGGCAGAGATTCAAAAAGACAAATATAAAGTTTGTCTGGAATACCATCTGGGCAATTGCAAAGCGCCATGCGTTGGCCTGCAAACAGAGGACGACTATCAAAATACGCTACATCAGATCAGAAGTATTATTAAAGGAAACATCGTTTCAGTAATTCAGGATTTAAAAAGCAAAATGCATGGTTTTGCCGAAAGATTGGAATTCGAAAAAGCACAGCTTATCAAAGAGAAACTTGACATCTTAGAGAACTACCGAAGCAAATCAACAGTTGTAAATCCACACATTCACGATGTGGACGTGGTGTCGCTGATTGATGATGAAAAACGGGCCTACGTAAATTACCTTAAAGTCATCAACGGAGCTATTGTTCAGGCACATACAATTGAACTGCAAAAAAAACTCAACGAATCGGCCAGTGAACTGCTTACTTTCTCATTGCTCGACTTTCGGCAGCGATTTGAGAGCACATCAAGCGAAGTGATTTTGCCTTTCAAACCAGAAATTGAGATTCCTGGCGTTACCATAACTATTCCACAGAAAGGTGACAAGAAACACCTGCTCGAATTGAGCGAACGCAATGCCAAGCATTATCGATTAGAACGCAAAAAACAACGCGACCTAATTGATCCTGATCGGCACAAAAACCGAATAATGAATCAAATTCAGACTGACTTACGTCTGCCTGAACTTCCTGTACAGATTGAATGTTTTGACAATTCCAATTTCCAGGGAGATTATCCGGTAGCGGCTATGGTGCAGTTTATTAAAGCCAAGCCAAACAAACAAGGCTACCGGCATTTTAATATAAAAACGGTTGAAGGCCCCAACGATTTTGCCTCAATGGAAGAGGTTATAAACCGAAGATACAGCCGACTGCTTAAGGAAGAAAAAACGCTGCCCCAATTGATTGTTGTTGATGGGGGAAAAGGCCAGTTGAGTTCAGCGGTAAAAGCTTTGAAAGAGATTGGGCTGTATGGCCGTATTGCGATCATTGGCATTGCCAAACGGTTGGAGGAAATCTACTTCCCCGGCGACCCGATACCCTTGTACCTCGACAAAACATCTGAAACACTGAAAGTTATTCAGCAATTACGCGACGAAGCCCACCGTTTTGGCATAACGCACCACCGCAAGAAACTGGAGAAAGGAACCATTAAATCAGAGCTAACCGAAATTATTGGAATAGGCACAAGCAATACACAGAAGCTGCTTTGGGAGTTTAAGTCCGTTAAAAACATCAAACAAGCCTCTTTAGATGCGTTAACAGAAGTGGTCGGTAATAGCAAAGCCGAAATCGTTTGGAATTATTTTCAGAACAAGAAAACCAAATAGTTCGTTATTCGTGAGTCGAGTTGAACGATCAACTTTCAGCACTTGTAACTTTCGCTGATCATTTGAAATTATGTTCAAAAAAAAAGAGACTTTCTCCAGAAGAAAGCCTCTTTTAACTTATTGTATTTTTTACTACTGCAAGGTAAACTTAACAGGTAAGTTGTAAGAAACCCGAACTGGTTTTCCACGCTGCATACCTGGCTTCCATTTCGGCATGGCTTCAACCACACGCACAGCTTCTTCGTCGCAACCACCACCAATGCCACGGAGTATCTTTACTTTTGAAATACGGCCATCAGTTTCAACCACAAAGTTGATAAACACCCGACCTTGTATTCCACTTTCTTTAGCAAGTGGGGGATATTTAATATTTGAAGCAAGGTAGTTCATCAATTTGCCCATCCCGCCGGGAAATTCAGGCATCGATTCCACCACTGTAAAGATTTCTGCTTCTACAATTTCCTCTTCTTCGATTTCCATTGGAATATATTCTTCCATTTCGGTCTCAGAATCAGCCTCTACGTCAATTTCAATTTCATCTTCAACCTCCACATCATCTTCCACGATGGTAATCTTAGTAACCTGCTTTGGTGGAGGTGGTGGTGGTGGTTTTACCTTTTGCTCGGTAATTGGAATAATTTCTTCGGGAGTATCGTCCACCATACGTTGGGCGATATCTATGGTTATTTTATCGTAGCTTTTGTATTCAAAAGCTCCGAAAACAACCAGGAGGGAGAGAATCAGACCTATTTGAAAGAATAAGGTTTTTTTATTCTCAAGATCAGCCCTTTCGGTTTTTTTAGTTTCCATCTTTATAATTATTTGTTATCAGATTAGAAGCTGCTAAATTAGCAAATTCTGTTATTGCCTTCTATTTTTTGATACAATATTTCGCATATTTACAAAATAGTACACTGCCCAACCAAAAAACACGCCCACAGCGTCAGCCAAAAAGTCGAAAGTGTTGCCATCACGGCCTACAAACACGTAGCGTTGCAAAAGTTCGGTAGTAAGTCCAAACAAAACAGATGCGACTGTGGCGATCACTACAAAAACATAACGCTGTTTCCGAGGTAGATATTGTGGTTTGAGCCCGTAAAAAACGAGATAAACCTGCACGCCGAAGATAAAAACATGTACCGCTTTGTCGGGCGACAACCAATCCCAGAACGACTTAACCTCAGGAAAATAATTCCCTGGTAAACCCGTAAGGATTAAAATGATAATTGCCCAGGCCATTGCAGGCCACAACCTCCTTATCATAAACCGATTTACTCTTCTACGTTGGCTTTGTAAGCAGCAGCGTCGAGCAATTCGTCCAATTCAGCTTTATCGGAAATTGAAATTTTTACAATCCATCCTTTTCCGTATGGGTCTTTATTAATAATTTCGGGCTCTCCGTCGAGCAGTTCATTTAGTTCAAGTACAGCACCTGCAACCGGCATAAACATTTCCGAAACAGTTTTAACGGCTTCAATTGTGCCAAAAGCATCGCCTTTTTCAAGGTCTTCGTCGATGGTTTCAACCTCAACAAACACAATATCGCCTAATTCTTTTTGTGCAAAATCGGTAACTCCGATGTAAGCTACATCGCCTTCAACTCTTAACCATTCATGGTCTTCAGTGTACAATAAATTTTCAGGAATATTCATATCAAAACGTTATTTTAATTGATGCGTCAAATTTAGGGTAATTATGCTATTGGAAACATGTTATTCGTTAATTTAGTTCCAGAATAAATTACTACTGCGCCAGATTAAACCGTAGGCTAAAACCACCACTGGTAGTAGAATTAGGCATTTGGGATGAAACGTATGGATTGCTGCTGGTCCAGTTGTAATACAAGCGCAGTTGCACACTCTGACTAAGCATGTAATCGCCTGAGAAGTTGAGCGTGTATTGCCGTGAGCCGGCAGAAACCTGGTTGTTTACTTCGTCTATCCGCCTAAGCGTGGTTTTGTTGTCGCGAATACCAAAGTCCAATTTCAGGTTTAAATCGCTGCGGTAGCTTTTGGCAGGTGCATTTCCGCTAAGTGAGCCAATGGAGAACTTCAGGTTTTTAACCCGGTATCCAAGCCCAACCACGACTTCATTCCCGGTCATTTCGGTTAGCTGATTGTTCACAAAGCTCAAATCAAGTTTACGTGACTTTTTAAACTCAACTTTCGCTGAAAGGCTGTTGTGCATGGTAACATCTACTCCGATTAAAGGACTAAACTGCTCAGAGATAGACACGATTCCGATGTCGTATTCGGTAATATAGTTGCTTGAATTTTCAAAACGACGTCCAGGATTGGTTGGATCGAAATTTACGTTGGTAGTCCACGACGACAAGCTGAGCATACTCCTGTAGCCATGGGTTATATTCACACTGCGGAAAAGCTTACCGACTGCCATTATCATGGTAAGACCGTTAAAGGTAACGCGCCAGTTAGGCACAGGGAATGTTGGGAAAGGAGAATCTATATTCAAATTTCCGGCATCCTTACCAGCATAAGCTGCTAAGAAGGAATAATACAATACAGGCTGAGAGTTAGAACCGTAACCCCTTGGAAAATCCTGTCGGGCAAGGGTATCGTAAGCATACTCTTGTGTTTTCATCCACTCTGGGTTATCCTGCGCCAAGCGCTCGGCCACCTCTTGTCTGTTTTGCAAAAAATCTTGAAAAACGCCAGAAATTTCTTCACCATTGGAGGCGTTAAAGGATGTTTTAATAGCCAAATAGGAGATGTTAAAATTACCTCTATTCACGGGCGTATATTCCTGGAAATTATTGAGTAATGTATCGTACCTGTAGTACGACTGGAAATTCTCAGCATAAATTCTGTCACCGTCAATATCAATGCGAATAGCCCCAAAAAGATCCGCATTTACCTTATACGAAAGCGATTCGGTTGCTTTTGTCATGTATGGATTATTGAGTGCAGGATCGGTGGTGAGCCACCCATTGGCTGCCGCATCTTGGCGGATATCGCGCTGATCGCCAAAAACGAAACCAAAAGTAGGTGCAGAAGTAGCCAAATTCATCCCCAACAAATCAGGTTCAGGAACAAACCCTGGCAGCAAAATACCATTGGCCTGACTATAGGTAATGGTGGCTTTTTTTATAGATGTTAGTATTTTAAGAAAACCATCTCCAATAATTTTACCATAGTTCACTTTGGGTTTGGTTGTATCCTGTTCTGGTTCTGGTTGTTGCGCCCCAACACCACGCATTCGGCTTGCCGGACTTGGGCCTCCACGGCGTGAAGCAGCCTGGTTGAGTTTCTTCAAATAGGGAACTTTATTATACAGATTCTGGAGATCATTATTTCCGTTGAGCTGCTTTTGGTTCGAGTTTTCGATGGAGTTTCCAAATCTATCGCGGATAGAATATGCCGAGCCAGCCCAATTGTAAAGTGCCTGGTAACTTACAGCCATAGATACCCAGTCGATAACCGGAATTTTTTTCAGTGGTAAATTATAAGTCACTTTAAACGACTGGTTATAGCGTTGCATAGTTCCCATTGAACCAATGTCGTTCCAAACCTCGCGTTTGTATTCATCCCATTCCTGCGTATCCTTGTCGGGATAAATTGTAGGCTCTTTAATGTAGGCATTCGCACCAGCGTTAAACTCTACCGAAAGCGATCGAGAGAAATCGTATTTCAGATCATATATTCGATTCCAGTTCCATTGCCTGTCGACGGTTGGTTTTATAATAATATCGCCCAAACTCTTGTCGCGGTAAAGCACTTTGCGGATATTCCTATCCATATCGGTGCGGAAGCTCAACACCTTGGGAATGACATAAAAATTGAAATCTTTTATTAGCTGCAGGTGTTTAGAGCTGGTAAAGGCTTTTACTTTCTCGAAAGGTTTGTAATTTTTTGGTTTGGGGTTGAAG
>CAYWNI010000064.1:0-2233 GCA_964459525.1 uncultured Lentimicrobiaceae bacterium
CTCGGCCTCTTTCACAATAACATCTCTGTAAATATTGGTAATTGGCACTTCAGCCGTAGGAATCAAGTAGAGATTGTCTTCGGTGGCATGATACATTTGTCCTTCTTTGTCAGGAAGTTGCCCTGTTCCGTAGCCCGAAGCAGCATTCACCAGCAATGGTGGTTGATACTCTAAATAACCTGCTTCGATGGCCTCATCGAGGAAAAAATTGATCAACGCCCTTTGCAATCGGGCTCCTTTTCCACGGTAAAACGGAAATCCCGCTCCGGTTACTTTATTGCCCAGTTCAAAGTCGATGATTTGGTATTTCGCGGCCAGCTCCCAATGGGGAATGGCATTTTCTGATAAAGTTGGCAAGGAACCTTCTTCATGAATAATCTCATTGTCGGTAGCTGATTTGCCCTTGGGCACCGAAGCATGGGGTAAATTTGGAAGCTCAACGAGTTTTGAATTGAGTAACTCAATTGTTTCGTTAAGAATAGGTTCCAGAGTTTTGGCGCTCGATTTGAGCTTGACAGATTCTTCACGTGCTGCGTTGGCTTCTTCTTTTTTGCCCTGCTTAAAAAAGATACCAATTTCTTTGGCGATGGTGTTGCTTTGCGCCAGAATATCGTCCAGTTCTTTTTGCGTGGTGCGGCGTTTATTGTCGAGTTCAATTATATCATCCACCAAAATGGTGGCGTCAATATTTTTTATGCGGAGGCGTTCGATTACGAAGTCCCTGTTTTCGCGAATGTATTGGAGTTGAAGCATGCTAAATTTCTTTTGTGCAAATTTATGTTAATTGACTGAATCCACATCAGTCTCTTCGAAAAACGTAATGGTGTTTGGCGAAATTGACAAAAAAAAAGCCCGGTGTATCACCAGGCTTATATCAAATCTGAAATTAATCTAATTTTCGATTGGTTCAGGAACAACGATGCTCACGTAAGAGCGGTTGTCTCTTTTTTTTCTGAATTCAACAACGCCATCAACAAGAGCAAACAGTGTATGGTCTTTACCCATGCCAACATTTAAACCGGGATGATGTACAGTGCCACGCTGACGAATAATAATATTACCCGATTGAGCACCCTGTCCACCGTAAATTTTTACACCAAGGCGTTTGCTTTCTGATTCGCGACCGTTATGGGAGCTACCCATTCCTTTTTTATGTGCCATTTTCTTATTATTTTACAGTTAAACAGTAATTTTTTCAATTAAAACTTTGCTTAGATCAGCACGAAAACCATTTGATTTCTGGTATCCTTTTCTTCTTTTCTTGTGGAAAACAGTTACTTTATCGCCTCTAACGTGAGCAACAATTTTAGCGTCTATTTTAGCTCCATCAAGCATAGGAGTGCCAATTTGCACCTTGCCTTCATTATCTGCTAAAAGCACTTTGTCGAACTCAACGTGTGCGCCTTCCTCTCCTTCGAGTCTGTTTACAAAAACTTCCTGCCCTTGTTCAACTTTGAACTGCTGTCCGGCTATATCAACAATTACATACATGCTTTTAAATCTTTAAGTTTAAAAATGCTTACGATTTTGGAGGTGCAAAAATAGAAAAAAAAACTAATTAACAAGCAATTGTTGTTAAATTTTCCTGTTTCTTCTGAATAAAACATAACTACTGATGTTTCCGGGTCTTCGTGGGTGGGCATTTACCAGAAAAACGCCTCCCAGTATCATTAAAAACCATACAATGTCGAGCATCGCAAACACTTCGCCGTCGATTATACCCCAAATTACGGCTACAATCGGAATGATGTATGTGACCGATGAAGCAAACAAAGGGCTGTTTACTTTAATGAGGTTGTTAAATGCAATCATAGCCAACCCAGTTCCTACTACCGAGAGGATGCTTACATAAACCAACCCGGTCAGGTTTTCGTTGTGTTCGATTAGTTTTGTGGGGATGCCGCTAAAAATCAATACATATAGTAATGTGGGAATTCCGATAAAGAAAAAGGTAAATGAAGTGATGGTCATCGCATCAAGGTTTTTTAAATATACCTTGATAAAGTTAACATTAAAGGCGTAACAGATTGTCGCTATAATTATCAATGCAGCATAACTAAAATTAAAAGAGAAATCATGTCCGCCGTTTTGGTTGATGAGTCCAAGTGCGCCTACCAAACCTATAATTACACCGGCTACGTTAAACCACCGGGTTTTTTGCCTGAAAAAAAGCAATCCCAGTAACAGTGTAAATAAAGGAGTAAGCGAATTTAATGTGCCGGCAAGTGAGCTG
>CAYWNI010000064.1:2243-11417 GCA_964459525.1 uncultured Lentimicrobiaceae bacterium
CCGGTTTGTGCGATGGCAAACATAAAAGCGGGGATAAAACTACCGATAAGGCCGGCAACGAAAAGCAAAAAAGCTTCCTTAAGAGAAATTGATTGGATTTTTTTGATGGCAATGGGCAGCAGAAATAAAAAAGTAATGGTTACACGTAGCAAGCCAACTTCGACCCCAGTAAAATAAATCAGTGATTTTTTTATTAAAATGAAAGAACTTCCCCATATCACGGCCAGCGCGGCTAGTGTAATCCATGAAATCCACTGACGGGTATCCTTTTGCATGATTTATTTTAAGAGTCGCAAAACTAACAAATATATTGTCAAATGGTTAAATCGACAGTAGAAATGCCACCGAAAGTGCGCTTAAGTTGATTGTGATTGACTGAAGAAGCTGGGCCAAGTTCGTAAATTGTTTGCCATGATGCGATGACCAGAATGCGGTAATTACAAATTATCTGCTACTTTTGTAATCGCAAACCCGCTATGGGTTGTTTCATTTAAAAAAACAAAAGAGATACAATTAGTTGATTAATGGAAGATGCTCAGGTGCGATATTTGGCGGGATTGAAAGCTGGTGATCGATCAGTTTTTGAGGAAATATATAAGGAGTATTTTTCGCCCCTTTGCCATTATTGTATGCGCTTTGTGGGCAAACCCGAAGAGGCTGAAGAAATTGTTCAAGGACTTTTTTTAAAACTTTGGATAAAACGCGAGGAGCTCCAAATAAACACTTCTGTTAATTCGTATCTTTACAGGGCTGTTCAAAATTATGCCCTAAATTATCTGCACCAGCAAAAAACGAGAGGTTATTTTAAAGTTAGCGATTTTACTGAAGCAGAGGAGCCGAATGTTGATGCGCAGGGAGTTATGGAAGAAGATGAGTTAAAAAACCACATAAATTCTGCCATTGCTAACTTGCCCGAAAAGCGACGAATAATTTTTGAGTTGAGTCGTTTTAGCGACATGAAATACCAGCAAATTGCCGATCATCTCGATATCTCAATTAAAACAGTGGAGGCTCAAATGGCTAAGGCCTTGCAGTCGCTGCGACTTAATTTAAAGGAATATTTGCCAATGGTACTCTTATTTTTATCATCAGGAATAATCAAATAGCAAAAAAAGTTTGTAATGAAGTAGGGGTAAAGTCTTAAATAATTGTCTCAAAGTAAAATCAAATACATTTTTGTGAGTTTTATTGGAAATCATATCAAGTTAATTAGCCGGGTTGTTACCGGAAACGCATCAAAGGCCGATGCTTCGGATTTGCAGCGATTAATTGATATGTCTGATGAAAACAAAAATGAATTTCAAGCTTACCAAAATATTTGGGACGTTGCTGCTGAACTTTCACCAAAGGTTGAATTTGATGCTGAGAAATCATGGAGCAAAATGTCAACTTTGATTTCTTGTGTCGAAGAAATTCCTGAAGAGGTTGTTGCTTCGAGCATGACTTTTTCTAAACCACGAAAACAAATTGGTTATTATCTGGCACGTGTGGCTGCCGTTTTTGCTGTAGCTTTTGGGTTGTATTTTATTTTCAACCAATCTCCTAATTTTGAAATTGTTACTTTGGCTTCGTTAGATTCTCCTGCCGATTCTCACCTATTACCCGATGGTTCTTCCGTTACCTTAAATCATGAAAGCGTCTTGTCCTTTCCTGAAGAGTTTGCTGCTTCTGAACGTTTGGTTGATTTTCAGGGCGAAGCTTTTTTTGAGGTTGCCCACAACCCAGAAGTTCCCATGATTATCCAAATGGAAAATGTTCGCGTAAAGGTGCTGGGAACATCTTTTGACCTCATAAGTTTGAAAGATGGCAAAGAGGTGACTTTATATCTGCAAACAGGAAAAGTTCTGTTTTATACAATCGATCCTGTGAGCGAGAAGGTGTTAGAACAAATTGTTCTCCTGCCCGGCCAAAAAGGTGTTTACAACAAAACAACCGGACAGATTTCGCGCGAAAACTATGCTAACGATAATTTCTTGGCTTGGAAAACGGGTGTGCTGGTATTTGAAAAAACACCACTATCTGAGGTTTTCGAAATGCTTGAAAAAACATACAATATCCAGATATCTTCACCCAATTATTATCAGGACTATTTACTCACAGCTACTTATGACAACGAAACTGTTGAGTCTATCTTTGAATCACTAGAAATTATTTTTGGTGTTCCTTTCGCTTTGGATGGCCAGCAGGTTATTCTGCAATAGTCATCGCCTTTATTTATCCTGTTTACTGATCATTTTTTTGTACTTTAGCATTTAGAAACGTTGTTGTTTTGTTGCTTTATTTTATGAAAAAAGACCGTTGTTTTTCCTTAAATTTTTCAAACTCATCGCCCGTTATCTGGAAGGCTAATGTATTGTTTAATCGATTGATTTTGTTAGCTGTATGCGTTTGTGGAATTACCGTTTTAAAAGCCCAAGAAGCCGAACAGGTTAAGCTAGAAACATTTTTCGTTGCTGATGAACCGCTTCGCGATGTTATCGAACAATTGTCGCAGGTAAGTCATTTGAACTTTACTTATGATGCCAGTAATCCAATAATGGACAAGTTGGTAACCTACAAGGCCGTAAACCAATTACCATTAGAAATTTTATCCGATTTGCTTTTAGATTCCCACTATGCGTTTAAGGAAATGGGTAACCAAGTGGTTATTTTTCGCCACGTTTCCGAAAATAAAATGCCACCACCGGAAATTCAGGATAAATTAGAATCCCCGAATTTACTCACCGAAAATGTTGTAAAAAATGAACCACTCATTTTTACCACGCTTTCAACTTCCTTCGACACTATTTTCTTAAGAGATACAATATTACGTGTTGACACGCTAAAGATTTTTGATACAGTTTTTATTGTTAAAAAAGGGAATACCCCTCAAATCAACAAATTATCCTCTTTCCCGGTTGATTATTTCGAACATTCAACCTTTCGTAAAAGTGGTTGGGGTATTGGTCTCAGCGCATCTACTCTTGTTTCCGATTTCACATTGGTCACTACCAGCGAAGAGTGGTCGTGGCGTAATGCTGTTTTAGATTTGCAGGTTACACGAAATCAACAACGATGGGCATTTTTATTTGGGATACAATTTAGTCAGTTTGCACAAAAATACAATCATCAGTATGAAATAACTTCTGGAGGATATTACCAGCGCGACACAATAGATGCTTATTATACTGTTGTAAGCACCGATACTTCTTGGTATTATGTCACCGATTCTAGCTGGTTGCCACTCAATAGCCAAAGCTATAATACTGATCGTGTAAACCGTGTTGGTTATCTAAGTATTACAGCAGAATCCGAATTTATTTTTTGGCATAGGCCTGCATTTAATATGGTTTCCAAGCTTTCATTAATTATGAGTGTGCCAGTTTATCGTTCTGGTGTGATGATTAATGATGAAAATCAACCCGAAGGTACTAGCTTTGGCGACTTAACTTTTTCGTCTCCAGTGTTCGGCTTTACTGCCGGGGTAGGAACACGACATCGTTTGGGAGATAAATTTGATCTGATCTTTGATGCCTATTATTTACATTATTTCAATACGGTGCTTTCGGGGAATACTTCATTTAAAGCTATTTCAGGAGTGGGTCTGAAGGCAGGAATTCGGTATTATTTTTAATTATTCAATACATTGTATAAAGCTCTAAACATACTTAATATATTCAATATTAAAATGCTAGCATGCCGTTTTGCTCTCATTCAGGTATTGTTCTTTTCTGTGTTAACAATGGCTCATGCTGATGAAATCATTGTTGGAGGTATACTTACTGAGGACAGAACATGGACACCAGATAACACCTATATAATAGTTCAGGATTTTCGAATAGGTACAGGAGTTACATTGACTATTCTTCCAGGTGTCACGGTGAAGATTGATCAGGGAAGAGGTCTTCAGGTTTGGGGCGGCAGTCTTGTCATTGGCGATGAATCTAGTGTCGAATCAGATTCGGTTTATTTTAAAGGAAATTATCGTGGAAACGTAAAAAGTTGGAAGTGGAAGGGGATTATTGTTCAGGGTGCAACCGACGAGTCTATTGTTATTTTGAATAAGGCCAGCATACGAGATGCAGAAATTGGACTGCAGCTGGTGCAAAGCTACAGGGTGGTTATTAAAAATTCTACCCTGGCTCAAAACCAAAATATAGGCGTACAACTTATCGACTGTAATCAGTGTGTGGTGGAATCATGTTTAATAGTTGATAATTACACCGGAATTGGAATGACGGCTTCGCCAAATTTTGTTAGCTCGCGCAACAGCATAATGAACAATAGAATTATTAATACCAATCATAACATCTATATGTCTAAAGAGTCGGAAGGTGTGATGCAATATAACACCATTGCTTTCAATCTGATTCAAGGAGGTAACAATGGGATATGGATGGATAATGCAGAGGTAGGCTCCAGTAGCCAAAACGTGGTTTCAGATAATATTTTTGTTAGTAATGGTGCTGGTTTTGGGTTTGGAATACTCGTTGCTTTCGACTCTACCCAGATTACCAATAATATTTTTTGGCTCAACAATATGGCATTAACCTTTGACCCGCAATCTAAGAGCGGATTTGCGCAGAATAATAGTTTTTATCAAAATATTGTGGCTGTTCAGGTTCGCGAAGGGTGTATTGGAAACAACATTTCACTCAACACGCTTTCTGATCAAATACAGTCTGACTTTGAAACCAAAGAGTCTACAGGTATTGTTTTTAAATGGAATAATCTATTTCCGCGACAGTTCGAACTTCCTGTTGCCTACAACATAGGTATTGAAGATATTACAATTGACTCAATTTATTGGGGGACTAGTGAGAATGCTACAATTGAGAACCTTATATGGGACCGTCATGATGATCCGGATGTTGGCACTCTTTATTTTCAGCCGTTTCTTATCAAGGCTGATACCAGCCTGCCGATTTCTCCTCCAAAAGGGGTGAAAAAGCAGCTCGTAAATGGTCAGGTAAAGGTTTCGTGGAGTAAAAACCCGGAGGAAGATTTGGCCGGGTATAAACTATATTATGGTGATTTTCAGTATTACTCCTTTGATAATTCATTGGATGTTGGTTCGAGTGAAAGCAGTATTTTGACAGATAATTATTTTTTTGATTCTATAGCGGTTACTGCATACGATAGCCTTATTGGCATAAAAAATACCCAGCTTTCAGGAAATGAAAGCCCGTTTGCTTTCGCGGCCTATTATCCCTATGCCGGTGAAGAAAGTGAAATTTGTAGCAACCAATCCAGTTTTGCTCTGTTAAACAGTTCTGCTCCATTTAGTTATAGCGAACTTATTTGGCTTACCAGCGGTGATGGTTACTTTGATGATAAATATTTGCTGAACCCAACCTATTTTCCAGGAACAGCTGATAAACTTCAAGGTTCTGTTTTTCTATCGCTTAATGTACTTAAGGATGGAAACTGGGTTGTTGATAGCTTGACTTTGAACATCCAAGATAATGTTGTGGTAAGCGCAGGAAACGATACGACTATTTTTAACGATGAACAGTTTAGTCTTGGTCAGGCATTTGAAGAAAACACCTCTTATATAAAATGGACTTCTGCCGGTGACGGATCATTTGTCAACGACACCTTAATTAATACAGTTTATGTTCTCGGTGCAGATGATATTGAAATGGGTTTTGTAATGCTTCGTATTTTCGGTCAAAATACATGTAGTAGTGCTTTGGATTCGATCCGGCTTACAATTCTGTCTAGATTTACGTTGCAGGGAACCGTTTGGCAGGGCAGTCAGCGGTCGGGTGGTTGCGCTGTGTTGGCTTTCGACCAAACTCTACCAAACATAACAGCAAGGAGTATTGTTACCACGCAAAATGATGGAGCTTTTACATTTAGTACGCTGACCCCTTCGAATTATTTGCTGTATGCTATTCCCGATACCATTGCGTTAATTGATTATTACCCTGGTTATTATGCTGACGTTGAAAAATGGCAAGAAGCTTATCCGCTATCTCTAAATGCTGATATTTATGATGTAGATATTCACTTGCCTGCGTATCAATACCTGTTGCCTCAAGGTGTGGGTCGCATCTCGGGCACTTTTTTACCGGGGGTTTTATCTCCCGAAAGCGAAGAAATCTACTGTCAGCCGTGGTTTGGCGTTAAATCAGCAGCGTCTGTTTGCCAGGATGGCCAATCCAATATTACCATACTATTATATACCTCAGGAGGCGAAAAAACCTTGAAGTACACACTTACCAATGAGAATGGTAATTTTTATTTTGAAAATCTCCCGATGGGTGAATACATTATCGGTGCACAAAAGGCCGGATATACTTCAATGTTGTCTCCTTTGATAACATTGACCATGGAGTCGCCTGAGGTTGATAATGTGCAGTTATCGAGCGAACACAAAACTATTGAAATCTTTTTAAGTCAGCACGATAGCAAAAGTTTGATACGGGTTTATCCTAATCCAGCTACCAATAGAGTAACACTTTCGTTGAAAAATGTTTCTGGGGATTACTACACGTTAGCGGTGTACGATGTGTATGGACGCAAATACACGACCCAAAAAGTAAACACAGCTACCCTTGCCGGAAACGAGGGCTTTTCCTTTGATGTTTCCGCTTTTCCTACTGGTCTTTATTTTGGTACGCTCAGCGGGTTCAGTTATGTGGAGTGTTTTTCATTTGTTGTCCGTTAAACTGTATTGTTCGTGTAATTTTCTTTTATAATGGCTGTACCTTATTTCATTCAATTGTCTGCAACTGTATTTTGAATTCAAACCTATTTAATCAAGGTGGAATTTTATTTTAAACTTTTTTACTGGCGTGAATAGGGGTAAAGCCTTGCGAAATTGTCTACATTGTGTATGAATAGTTTTATAATTATGAAACTAAACCGTTTTTATAATGTCACATGTTTAAAATAGCGTAAGGTGTTTGTGCTCTAAAATATTCCAGCACATGCATTTGCTTGTTTTATTACCGTTCTGATGTTTGTTGATATACCCTGAAAAACTACCGATTGATTGGTAGCTTTTAGCTCAGGAGTTTGATTATCCAGTAATCAGTAAATAATTTTAGGCAACTTGATAGATTGTTTCGATATTATTTTACTTTTGCAAGTTAAGTCACACTGATTGTTAACTAAATAAACTATATATGGAAAAACTAAAAAACGAATTAGAAGAAAATAAAAATTTAAACTAACCTTAAAAAATATTATTAAATCGCATTTTACATTAAATCACTTATTATTAATTAAATCTATTAACACATGAAATCTATTACAAAATTACTATTGATGGTAGTGATGTTGAGTTTTTCAACAGTAATGGTTTTTGGTCAATCGGTACAATCGACTCTTGAGATAAAAGAGGCGATTTTAAAGAAATCAGAAGCTAGCTGGCTTGAGAACCCAATCACTAACCCGCCCTATGTATCAAGAGCTGGCGAAAGAGCCGTGATTCTTGATGAAGGGTTTGAAGGAGTTTGGCCTCCTGCAGGCTGGACTTTGAATACTTCTGGCTTTGGATGGCAGAAAAACCTAACGGCATCCTATATTCATACAGGTACCGGAAGTGCTTATCATAGCGATAATAGCGGTGCGCAGGACGACTGGCTTATTACTCCTGCAATGGACTTTTCCGATGTTTCATTGGGCTATATGCTGTCGTTTTGGCAAATGAATTATTATGCAACGTGGTACGATTTTCATGAAGTAGCCATTTCAACAGATGGTGTTACCTGGACTCAGTTATTAACTGGTGTTGCAGCCAATGCTTATGAAAATAAAGTTGTCGATTTATCAGCCTACGCAGGTAATGCAACCGTTTATATAGGTTTTCATTACGTAGGAAACTTTGCTGATAGATGGTATGTTGATGACGTAATGGTTAGCACTGTATTGCCTGTGGGTGATGTTAACGGTTATGTTTTTAACTACGATGGTCTTGCTATTAACAATGTTACAATGAACATTGCTAGCGAATCATTGGAAACACGTACCGATGCTTCTGGATATTATGAGTTTCTTGGTGTTCCAGGTGGTACTTATGATATTGCTGCTAGTAAAACTGGTTATAACACCATTACCGAGAGTGTGAACATTCCTTCTGGTGGTGTTGCTACACAGGATTTTACCTTAACTCAACCAAATATTGTTGTTTCTCCTTTGATTTTTGATGAAAACTTACATCCAAATGAGTATTTAACAAAATATTTGAGTCTGTTAAACACAGGTTCTGGTCCGGTTAACTGGGCTGCCGGAATTGTGTATCCTCCAACAAAATCACCTTCTGCTGCTGTTTCTATTGCACGTATTGGTGATGGAGTAAAACCAACCATTGCTAAGAAGCAATCAACAGGCTTAGCACCAAAACCTGCAAATGCAGGTACACAGAATGCTGACGGTATGAAACTGAGAGGTTCTGTTGCGTTTGGTTACGAAGCTGTAGTTGGTACTCTGGTTAACTTTGACGTTGACAACTACCCTGCACGCGTTACCTCTACTTTGAGTCCTGCTGTATCTCCTGATTTTATCAGCGGTATGGCTTTCCCACGTAACGAGGACAATTTGGCTTATGCTGTGGTTGGTGGACAATATAATTTGTACACCATTAACAAAACTACCAATGCACTTACCAATTTAGGTGCGCTCAGTGGGTCAACTCCAATTGATGGGTTCTATGATTTAACTGTTGATCCAACTTCAAACATTATTTATGGTACAGGTTCTGATGGTTTATACATTATCGATCCTGCTGGTTTAACCTCTACATTTATTGGAAACCATGTTAATTCTGACATAATGATCGGTATTGCTTGTGATGCTGCCGGTGATTTGTGGGGTTATGACCTTGGTTGGGATTGGTTTTATTCAATTAATAAATATACTGGTCTTGCTACTGATGTTGGTTACATTGGATTTGATGCTAATTATGCACAGAGTGCCTTCTACGATCAGGCAACTGATAACATTGTTTTAGGAGCCTTTAATGGGGTTAACTTTTATGCTGAAATCCGTGTTGCCGACAGAACAACTGGTGCAACCAGTATTTTGAGTTCAATGTATTATGAAGAACTTACCGGTGCTGCACTTCCTGTTACTTCAGGTGGTGGATCTACTGGATGGCTTACCTTAGACGATTATTCAGGTGAAGTTATAGGCGAAGGTGGTTCTTTTAACATCGCGACTAACTTTGATGCTGCCGGAACACTAGCA
>CAYWNI010000065.1:0-11352 GCA_964459525.1 uncultured Lentimicrobiaceae bacterium
CTTCTACAATTGAAGAATCGGTGGTTTGCTTTATCGATATCACTTCATTTAAAGAGTTGATTTCCAGAAATGCACAATTTGCAAATGAGCTAATTTTATATTTGTGTCGTGACGAACTTTCGTATTTCTCGCGCTTTGTCAATATCCATCAAAAGCAGGTGGCAGGTCGGCTTGCCGACACCATTTTGTTTTTTGCCGATGAGGTACGCAAATCGTCAAACCCACAAATCCCTTTGTCGCGAAACGATTTGGCTGCGCTTACCTGCACAACCCGCGAAAGTGTTACCAGGGCCATTAAAGAACTTTCTGACATTGGCACTATCAAAGTGAAGGGAAGGTCGTTCGATATTCTAAATTATGATTTGCTAAAAAAAATAAGTGAGAAAGGCTAACTTTTGCTTTCCTTGCCTCTAAATAATCAACGCCGTGAGTATTCCAATGAACCAAATAAAAACAAGTTGCACGGTTTCGCATATTGCCGGTAACTGCTTCGATTTTCTTACCGAAGAGCAAATGCAGTTGGTCGATCGCAACAAAATGATGGTCGATTACAAAAAAGGAGAAGTTATTGTTAAGCAGGGTACTTTTACCAGTCACATCATTGTTATTACCGAAGGCTTGGTCAAGGTTTTTTATGAAGAGGGCGATCAAATTCTGATATTGCGAATAGCTGCACCACAAAGTTTGATAGGGCTTACTTCGCTTCCGCTCAACCAAAATCTTTTTCAGTACACGGCTTCTGCCTATGTTAACACGCGGGTTAAACTCATCGATATCAACATTATTCGCCAACTGATTATTGAAAATAGCCGTTTTGGTGCGGCAATAATCGATTTGTTGTGCGAGGTTACGATCCAGAAAAATGGTCGGTTTTTCTGCTTGAGCAACCGACAGGCTTACGGCAAGTTAGCCGATATAATTCTGTGTTTAGCCACGAACATATTTAAGGCCAATGAGTTTGAGTTGTTGCTAAGTCGTAAAGAACTGGCTGAGTTAGCTGGCATGTCGCCGGAAAGTGTGATTAGAACTTTAAAAAACTTCCAGGACGATGGTTTAATTAAGATGGATGGAAAGTTGTTTTCTGTTGTTGATCCTGAAGGGCTGATGAAAATCTGTCAGCTGGGATAGTCAAATTGCCGCTTCTATTTCACTCCACTATACTTGATTATTTTTGATATTTTCGCTTGGATATTTATTGACATATGGTGCGAAAAGTTAATCGGCGTTTTTTTTTGAAAGCAACTGCTTCCTTTTTCGGGATATTTTTTTCTGGATTGTGGGTTAAGATGGTTCATGTGCAGCAGATCAACCAAAAGCCTGAAAAGATAGCGTTGCCATTGGCATCACTTTCTGAAATTAATTTTTTTCACGATTTTATCGTTGTTGGCAATTCGCCTGATCTTATTGTGCTATCCTCAAAATGTACTCATTTGGGATGTCGGATAAGTGCAAGCTCCAACAATCAGCTTCTGTGTCCATGCCATGGATCAACATTCGACAGTTCGGGCGACGTGGTTAAAGGGCCCGCCATTGCACCGCTTCCCAAACTCCCTTTCGAAATAAGTCAGGACAAGAAAACGGTAACAGTTTATTTGTCATGAGATTAAAACTCCCCCATATTTCGTTGAAGTGGTTTGCTTTCGGGCAATTGAGTTTGGCTATGCTGTTTATTTGTCTTGTCTCGGGTGTATTATTGGCTGTGCCTTACGATGTTAACAAGCCCTACGAGTCGATTAGTTTTTTTGTGCTTACAAATCCGGTTGCTGCTCTTTTTCGCAACATGCATTTTTGGAGTGCTCAGTTTTTTCTAATTGCCACCTTGTTCCACATTTACGATCATTTTAACCGCCGCAAGCCTATAAAGGCCAAATATTTGCTGTGGTTACGTTTGTCTTTAGCCTTTTTAATTGTTTTTTTGGCGATGATCTCAGGCTTTATCCTGAAAGGCGATAGCGATGCCATGCAAGCCGAGCAAATATTTGGTAAACTAATTGGTTTGGTGCCTTTTGTCGGAAATACCCTTCAGAATACTTTTGTTGGCAACGGCGACAGTCTACAACTAGTTTATGTCCATCACATCGCAACATTCACCCTCTTTATCGTAATTATTGTTTTGGAGCATGCCCGCACTTTTTGGCCAACGCTGAAAGTTTCTTTGGTGTCGGTTTTTATGGTGCTTTTTGTCTCGGTTTTTGTGGCAGCTCCTTTGCACGATGGACTAAACCCTGTAATAAAAGGGCCTTGGTATTTCGTTGGTTTTCAGGAAATACTGCACATGCTTTCACATCCGGCATATGCTCTTTTGTTTGTGTTGTCGGTTTTGGTGTTGCTGTTTTTTGTCCCATTTTCTGGTCGCTTGACGTGGCTACTTAAACGTCTTCTGCTTGTGCTTGCTGTTATTTATTTGCTGTTTACAGCTATTGGTTACTTTTTTCGTGGAGAAAACTGGCAATGGCAATGGCCGACAGGCATTTTTTATTCTTATGAAGTGGGAAATATGCCCCAAGGGGTACATCCGGTAAGTTTGTTTGATGCTGTCCCCGAAAACCTGCCACAGGTTGTTTTGGGTAGAAACGAAGGTTGCTTGGTTTGTCATTCAGAAATGACAGGGTTTTCAGCTTCTCACAATCCGCAGGCGGTGGGCTGTTATGCTTGCCATGGCGGCAACCCTTTTTCTGTTGATAAAGATGAAGCCCATAGCGGAATGCGGATAATCCCTGGAAACCTGATTGATGCAAAAATATCCTGCGGAACAAGCCAGTGTCACCCTGACATCACTTCACGAATTAATACTGGACTGATGGCTACGCTGAGCGGTATGATTAGTGTCGATCGTTTTGTTTTTGATGAAATCAACACGCCTGATGCGCTAACATCTGTGGATGAACTTACTGATTCGCCTGCTGATGAACACCTTAAGAACTTCTGTGTGCGCTGTCATCTCGGAAATTCAAAAACAGAAACCGGCCCGATTACGGAACAAAGCCGTGGCGGAGGTTGTTTGGCCTGCCATTTGAATTATCAGGATTTTGAACGTGATGCGGCGTTTTTCGACCCTAATGCTGTAGGCGATACCAATTATTTAAAAATTCACCCTTCCATCGATCTTCACGTTAGTGATAACCATTGTTTTGGCTGTCATAGTCGCTCCGGGCGAATTGCCACCAACTACGAAGGTTGGCATGAAACCACTCTGGAAGCCAGTGAGATGCCCAACGACAGCCTTTTTCGCTTGATCGAAGATGTTCGTGTGTTTACCTACGTTGGGCAGGATGTTCATCATAAGCTGGGTTTAAACTGCATCGACTGCCATAACTCGTATGAGCTTATGGGTGATGGTGCTTTCTATGCTCATGAGGAACAGCAGGTTAATGTTGGTTGTGGCGATTGCCACCGAAGTCGTTCAGGAAACATGGTTGCGTTTTTACAGTTGGATCGGGAGTCGGCATTAATTGCCGCCCTGCGATTTGAAAATGTTGGAGAACGCGTGTTTTTAACTACCGCCGACAAGGGGCGTGCGCTTATAAACACAGAAGTGCGGGATGATAGCATGTTCATGTATGGCAAAAATACGGGCAAGCCATTCGTGCTCTCTCCACCACATCCAGCCTGTAATCAAGGAAAGGCGCACGATGCCCTCACTTGCAGTGCCTGCCACAGTGCATGGGCGCCTAGTTGCATAGGTTGTCATAATGCTTACGATCAACAAGAACCGGGTTACGATATGCTTAAAAACAAGGAAAAACTTGGTAGCTGGGTAGAGTATATTGGTGAATACAACGCGCATCTGCCCGCTTTGGGTAGGCGAAAAACAAAAACCTCAGAACAGATTATTCCGGTTGTTCCCGGAATGGTTTTATCGATTGATTTGGCGAGTTTTACAAAGTCAAAACACGATTCGTTGCTGTTTCGGCGTTTGTTTGCTCCTTCTGCGCCGCACACAACTTCGTCCGGTGGGCGAACCTGTGTCTCCTGTCATAACGACCCTGTGGCACTGGGCTATGGAAAGGGGAAGTTGACTTTTATTTCTGATGGAAATGTTGGCCGTTGGGAGTTTGCTCCTTATTATCAGGACAATGCGCATGATGGTTTGCCCGAAGATGCGTGGGTGGGCTTTTTGGATGATCGTGCTGGTGAGGTAGTTTCGACACGGTCGGATGTTTTTCCTTTTTCGGTTGATCAGCAAAAAAAGATTCTTACAGTTGGTGCATGCTTAACCTGTCATCAGGAAACAAGCCAGGTTATGGTTTCGGGGCTGTATAATTTTGATTCGCTAATAGAGGTCAGAAGCAAACGCTGTGTAATTCCAGCTTGGTAGTTGGGTTTCAAGCAGCTTTTAAAGCCGATTTAAACGTTTTCCGGTTTTTTAGGAATTGTATCTCTTAACTTTAGTTTATTTTCGCAAAAAATATATGCTGAATGAAAAGTGACAGCCTGGTAATTATACCTACCTACAACGAAAAGGAGAACATCGAACGCATTATCAGAAAGGTGTTTAGCCTTAAGCAGGCTTTTGATGTTTTAATTATTGAGGACAACAGTCCCGATGGCACTGCCGCAATTGTAAAAAAACTGATGGACGAGTTTTCGGGACGTTTGTTTATTTTGGAGCGTAAGGGAAAGCTAGGGCTTGGAACGGCCTACATTGCCGGGTTTAGGTGGGGTTTGGAGCATGAGTACGATTATATTTTTGAGATGGATGCCGATTTTTCGCATAACCCCGACGACCTGTCGAGGCTTTACGAAGCTGCTTCCAAAGCCGAAAACGATGCCGCTATTGGCTCACGTTACATCACGGGTGTAAATGTGGTTAACTGGCCAATGGGACGGGTGCTGATGTCGTATTACGCATCAGCTTATGTGCGTATGGTAACGGGTTTGAAAATCATGGATACTACTGCTGGATTTATGTGTTGGAGTAGGCGTTTGCTCGAAAATATCGACTTCAACCGCATTAAATTCGTGGGGTATGCTTTCCAAATTGAAATGAAATATACCGCTGTAAAGCTCGGTTTTAATGTGGTGGAAGTGCCCATTATTTTTACCGATAGAACTGAAGGTACTTCTAAAATGAACAAAAGCATTTTTAGAGAAGCCATTTTTGGGGTAATCGACTTACGTCTAAGAAGCCTTCTTGGCAAAATAAAACCAGTGAAATCAATTTAAACGTCATGTCTTCCTCTAAAATACTGATTGTTGGTGCCACTATTGTAAACGAAAACCAAAGCTTTACGGGCTGGATTTCCATCGAAGATGGAATTATTACTTCTGTAAACAAGGGTGAATATATAGCAGATGAGCGTTTTGCCGACTTTCAAAAAACAGATGCCCGCGGACTTACTTTAATGCCTGGCGTAATCGACGATCAGGTGCATTTTCGCGATCCTGGCCTGACTTACAAAGGCGACATCGCTTCCGAAAGTCGGGCGGCTGTGGCGGGAGGTGTAACCAGTTTTATGGACATGCCCAATACCATTCCCAATTGTTTAACACAACCTTTGCTCGAAGAAAAATACCAGCATGCCGCGGGAGTTTCATTGGCCAACTACAGTTTTTACATGGGAGCTTCCAACGATAATCTGCAGGAGGTTGTTAAAACAGACCCTTCTAAAGTTTGCGGAATCAAGGTGTTTATGGGCTCGTCAACAGGGAATATGCTTGTGGATAACGAGGAAACTTTACAAGGTATTTTTAAATATGCGCCTACCTTGGTGGCTGTGCACTGCGAAGATGAAGCCACCATTTTGCGCAATCAGGCTGAGTACAGCAAAAAATATCCGGAAGATGCTCCTACTCGGATTCATCCTGAAATAAGAACAGCCGAAGCTTGTTTTTTGTCATCATCAAAGGCCGTACGACTGGCTAAAGAAAATGGCACGCGGCTACACGTGTTGCACCTCACTTCTGCCAGCGAAATGGATTTGTTCGATAGCAGCCTTCCGCTGAAGGAGAAAAAAATTACGGCCGAAGTTTGCATACACCATTTGTGGTTTTCGGCAGACGATTACGATCGAAAGGGTAATTTTATCAAGTGGAATCCGGCCATTAAGAGCAACAACGACAGAGCAGCTTTGCGAAAGGCGGTAATTGAAAATAAAATTGACGTGGTAGCCACCGACCATGCGCCTCATACGCTGGAAGAAAAGCAACGGCCTTATTTCAAGGCGCCTTCAGGTGGCCCCATGGTACAGCATTCGCTGGTGGCCATGCTCGAATTGGTGAATCAAAAGGTGTTTACCACGGAAAAGGTTGTGGAGATGATGTGTCATCATCCTGCCGATCTTTTTCGGGTTAAAAATCGAGGATATATTCGTCCCGGTTACGCCGCCGATCTGGTGTTGGTTGATTTAAACGACCCCTGGACGGTAGAAAAAAGCAATGTGCGCTACAAATGTGGGTGGTCGCCTATGGAAGGCGAACAATTCAACTCTAAAGTTGTTTCAACCTATGTAAACGGACAACGTGTTTATCACCAAGGTGTTTTAAATGAGAAGATTAGGGGCGAACGGTTACTGTTTGACAGATAATTTATTGAAATAGCATGAAAAAACAACTCGTAGCACTCGTATTTATTATTTTGCTGATTTCGGCTTGTCATCATGCCGATGAGTCGAAAAAAGATATTCGGGCAATTCAATTTTTTCCGGAAGGAATGGTGAAAGTAGATCAGCTGGTTGAAATAACAAATGGAGATACAGTTGCTTATTTTCAACGCGAATATTATGAAGATGGCATCTTGTTAAAAGAAGGGCCAATAAAGAATGAAAAAACGGACGGTTTGTGGAAGTCCTACCGCAAAGATGGAATATTGTGGAGCGAAGGTGAATTTGCGCAAGGCATTCGTAATGGCATATCTAATACCTACTATCCCAACGGAAGCAAATACTATGAAGGATTTTTCACCAACAACGCGAAAGACAGTGTGTGGCGTTTCTGGCGCGAAGATGGATCTTTTATCAAGGAAATAGACTTCCGAAAAAATTAGTCAAACAGACTAACTATTCTGTTTGCATTTGAATAAACACGGGCAAATGATCGCTGTAGCCGCCATAATACTGTTTTCCTGAAGCGGTTCTGTTGGGGCGAGGCTCACCATTTTTTGGCTTAAAAAGCAAATAATCGTGTTTAATTACTGTTTGTTTATCCGACATTACCTTAATGCCACCAGCTCCGGTGAGCATGGCCGACGACACGATAATTTGGTCGAACATATCCCACGATTTGTAGTACAACGATCCGTTACCTTCTTTATATAAAGTCAGCGATAGATTGTACAGGGTGCTTTTTTCTGGTGTGGCCACAACCTCTTTAGCGAGAAGATATTCGGCAAGCGAGGCATCAGTCGGATTGTCATTCAAGTCGCCGGAAATTAAAATATTGGCGTTTGGGTTCACCTGCATGATGGAATCGGTAATTGATTTAATTAATCCGGCAATATAATTACGTGAGGGTGCAGTGGCTTCTTGTCCGCCCCACCTGCTAACCCAATGGTTTACAAATACATGTAAGGTGTCGTTGTGTGCTGTAAGTCCTTTGGCATAGAGAATATCGCGGGTTTTGTTGTCGGGATTTTCTGGAACGGCTACATGTACAAAACGCTTGTAAACAGGCTTAAAGGCCGACTCTTGATACAACAGCGCTACATCAATACCGCGTTCGTCGGGACTGTTTTGGTGAATAATTTTGTAGTGAGCATTTTTTAAGGTGGGGTGAGCAATTAAATGTTCTATCACCTCTCTGTTTTCCACCTCGCAAAGACCAAACAAACTGGGAAATCCAGGAGCTTTAATATCAGCCATTACCTTACTTAATTGGTCGAGTTTGTGCAGATAGCGTTTAGAATTCCATGGATTTTCAGCATCTGGCAAATAGCTCTCGTCGTTGATGCTGGGATCGTTGATGGTGTCGAAAAGATTTTCGAGGTTATAAAAAGCAAAGCTTAGGTTTTGAGGGATGGTTTTTTTGCTTTTGCAGCTGCTAAATACCATAACCGCTGCCATGGCGACAAATAATACAATGTGATTTGATTTCATTTTGCGTTGGATTTAACTATTTCATTTCCTGATGCAAGTTTACGAATTTATTCATCGTGTTTTTTAATCCGGCTGATATCTCTACGGTCTTTTTTCGTGGGTCTTCCTGTGCCACGGTCGCGTTGTTCGGTTTTCATCTGATGCATGAATTCCAGTCGTTCGTATGCTTCGGCAGGCGTATGGTCTATCATTAAGTCAGCCACAAGTTTTGGCCCGACGCGGTTTTTAGCGGGTTGCACTACTTCTACCTTTTTAAGAATTCCGGCAAGTTGTATTTCAATTATCTCACCCGCTTTTATGTCTCTGGAAGGTTTTGCGTTTTCGCCGTTTATTTTTACCCTGCCTCCACGGCATGCTTCGCTGGCAAGCGTGCGGGTTTTAAAAAGACGCACGGCCCAAAGCCATTTATCAAGTCGCACCGAGTCCATTAGTTGCTTATTTGTTTCTGAAATACAGTTGAATAGGCACGCCAGTAAAATTGTAATGCGATCTGAGCTGATTTTCTAAAAATCGCTTGTAGCTGTCTTTTACGTCTTCGGGCAGGTTGCAGAAAAACACAAATTGAGGTGTGCCCGTTTTGAGCTGCATCACGTATTTAATTTTGATATACCGTCCGCGGCTACCCATTGGCGGTGGCGTATTTTCGATAATTGGCAGCAGTAAATCATTCAGTTTCGAGGTTGGAATTTTTTGATCTCTTCTTTCAAAAACATCTTTGGCCAGCTCCAAAACCTTGAAGATCCTTTGTTTTTCTTTTACCGAAGCAAAAACGATGGGTACGTCAGAAAAGGGCGCAATTTTTTCTCTGATAAGTTTTTCGTAGGCTTTGTGGGTGTTCGTTTCTTTTTCCACCAAATCCCATTTGTTGACTACCAAAACGATTCCTTTCCGGTTTTTTTCGGCCAAGTGAAAGATATTAATGTCCTGTTTCTCGATTCCGGTTTCAGCATCAATCATAACCACGCAAACATCTGAGTTTTCGATGGCTTTTATCGAGCGGAGGGTAGAATAGAACTCAATGTTTTCGTACACCTTACCTTTTTTGCGCAAACCAGCGGTGTCAACCAACATAAAGTCGTGGCCAAAAGCTTTGTAGCGTGTGTATATCGAATCGCGGGTGGTGCCGGCAATGGGTGTAACGATATTGCGGTTGTCGCCAAGCAGCGTGTTCACCAACGATGATTTACCTACATTTGGTCTGCCCACGAAGGCAATTCGGGGCAGCTCGGTGTCTTCATCGGGTGGAGTGTCGTCTTTAAACAGTTTCACCACCTCGTCAAGAAACTCGCCAGTGCCCGTGCCATTGTTGGCCGAAACAGGAAAAATCTCTCCCAAGCCCATGGCGTAAAACTCCCCGGTATTGTTGTATTGCCCCGGCTCATCGGTTTTGTTGGCCACCAGCACGATGTTTTTTTTCGATTTTCTCAGCAACTGGGCCACATCTTCATCAAGAGGATTAAGCCCTTCGCGGCCATCCACTATAAAAGCAATAACATCGGCTTCGTCGATCGCGAAAAGCACCTGCTTCCTGATTTCCTCTTCAAAAGTATCGTCGGAACCATAAACATACCCACCGGTATCTATTACCGAAAACATGGTTCCGTTCCAGTCGCTTTTTCCATAAATACGATCGCGGGTAACGCCGCTTTCCGATTCTACGATGGCCTCCCTTTTTTGCACCAAACGGTTGAAAAGTGTTGATTTGCCCACATTTGGACGACCGACTATGGCCAGTATATTGCTCATGGTTTTATAATTAATAGTTAAATTTGCGAATAAAGATATTGTTTTAGTGGTCGTATCCAAACCGTGTTAATGCGTTTTCGTCATCGCGCCAGTCTTTATTTACTTTTACTGAAAGTTCCAGAAAAACTTTCTTGCCAATAAATTCTTCCATGTCGATGCGTGCCATAGTTCCAAGTTTTTTTATGGCTTTGCCCTGATGCCCAATGATGATGGCTTTTTGGGTTTCGCGGCTTACAAAAATGGTGGCCGAAATTCTGGCCAGTCGTTCGTCTTCTTTGTATTCATCAATGCTTATCTCAACCGAGTAAGGGATTTCCTTTTGGTAGTTTAAAAGGATTTTCTCGCGAATCATCTCTGAAATAAAAAACCGAACCGACCGATCAGTAAGCTCATCTTTAGGGTAGTAAGCCTCATGTTCGGGTAGTTTTTCAATAATGGTGTTGAATAGTTTTTCCAGGTTGAAGTTGTTCAGCGCCGAGATGGGAATTATTTCGGCCTTAGGGAGTGTTTTCTGCCAGGCCTCCATCTGGCTCATGATGTTGTTTTGGTCTGAAAGGTCAATTTTGTTGAGAACAACAATGGTTGCGACGGTGGTATTTTGCAGTTTTTCGATAATATCAACCAAATCAAACGGTTCACCGGGCTCGGTCATGAGCAGAACAACGTCAGCATCTTTAAGGGCTGTTTGCACATATTGATTCATAAATTCGTGCATTTTGTACGAAGGGTTACGTACAATACCCGGCGTGTCGCTGTATACAATCTGAAAATCTTCGCCATTTACCATGCCTAGAATCCGGTGTCGCGTAGTTTGTGCCTTCGAAGTGATAATAGATAGCTTTTCGCCTACCAGTGCATTCATCAGCGTTGACTTGCCAACGTTCGGATAACCAATGATATTAACGAATCCGGCCTTGTGCTCCATAAATATATTTGTAGAAAAGTTTGCACGGCAAAGAAACAAAATATATCTTTGCACCCGCAAACAACAACTATATTGCGGGGTGGAGCAGTGGTAGCTCGTTGGGCTCATAACCCAAAGGTCATCAGTTCGAATCTGGTCCCCGCTACAAAGAAAAAGCCAACTTTTAGGAGTTGGTTTTTTTGTTTTAGGCTATGGTAGTTTTAGGCTATAAATCAAATTTAATCACTAATAACATCTTCATCACTGTTCAGCATTTTGGAAGGTTTTAGAAACTCAAAACACAAACAGTTTCCTTATCAGCTATTAATGAAAGATGTACTTATCAAAGAGGATAGAATTATAAAGGCAATTCGTAAATAGAGTGAAACGCTAATGCTTCTCCCAACTTAGTTTCAAGACTGCGGTAGACAGGTGTTTTTTAGTTGTTATGGCCTTGTCAAATTTATCGAGAGTTATTGATTATTTTCTCAAAAAATTGTTATACTTTTGGTTCGTAGATCACCTAATTAACTCATTAATAAGAAAAAAGGTGTGTGGTTAAAGAGACTTTTTTTGAATGATAATTTCATTCTGGTATTAATCCTTCTTAATTCTTTGATTTTATTTGCTGGAGGCTATTTACCTAATGAGCATGATAAGTATTTACTT
>CAYWNI010000066.1:0-11311 GCA_964459525.1 uncultured Lentimicrobiaceae bacterium
GAAACCGAGAACACACTTTCGTTTGAAGGCTCAGTGAGCAAACTCAACGAAACTTGGGAAATTTTTTCATTTAACCCGCAAGCCATTCTCGATGATTTTGAGCTTCTAACTGCTGGTAGAAAATCGCAACCCCTGAGCAAAAATAATTTCATAACGGGCGATCCCGCACTTATCTTCCTAGAAGAAGGAGCACGTGTTGAATTTGCCTTTCTAAACACCACCGACGGCCCTATTTACGTGGGTAAAGACGCCGAAATTATGGAAGGCTCTAAGGTTCGCGGCCCGATGGCCTTGTGCGAGCACAGTCAGTTAAAAATGGATGCGAAAATTTATGGCGGCACAACAGTGGGTCCACACTCAAAAGTAGGTGGCGAGGTGAATAACTCAGTTATTATGGGTTTTTCGAACAAAGGCCATGATGGTTTTCTTGGAAATTCGGTGCTGGGAGAATGGTGCAACCTGGGTGCCGACACCAACACTTCCAACCTTAAAAACACCTACGATATCGTACGGCTTTGGTCTTATGACAAAGAGTCTTTTGTAAATACAGGACTGCAATTTTGTGGCCTGATAATGGGCGACCACAGCAAGTCAGGCATTAACACCATGTTTAATACAGGAACAGTCGTGGGTGTATCATGTAACCTCTACGGATCTGGTTTTCAACGTAATTTTATCCCCTCATTCTCGTGGGGAGGACCAAGCGGCATGAAAACATTTAACTTTAACAAAGCTGTGCAAGTAGCAGAGGCCGTATACAATAGACGTGGCAAGGTTTTCGATGATGTTGAAAAAGAAATATTTGAACACCTCTACAACCTCAAATCAGATTGATCTTGGCACACGCCATTTGGCACACCATTTGACTTATCTACGCATCTAACTAAAGACAAGTAAAGATGCTATAATTTATCCTTTTATGTAACTGAATACCAATGCAAATGGCCTCTTTGCAATTTGTTTGGGTAATCATTACTGACATTTTGACTTGTAAAAAAACCAACAAATGGATCAATTTTTGTCACTAACAGATATAATGGACACAGAAACTGAATTTTTCCCCTTGCTTTCGTCGGAAGACGAAGAGCTCATGAACAATGAAAAAGTTCCTCCCGTACTACCCATACTGCCCTTGCGTAACATGGTGCTCTTTCCTGGCGTTGTAATCCCCATCACGGTGGGAAGAGACAAATCTATTGCATTGATACGCGAGGCTTATAAAGGCGACAGAACCATTGGCGTGGTGGCGCAGAAAAATGGAGAAATAGAAGATCCTGCTGAGGACGACCTGCACAAAATAGGAACAGTAGCACGAATTATCAAAATTCTGCAAATGCCCGACGGCAATACAACGGCTATCATTCAAGGAAAAAAACGCTTCGAGATTCAACAAATGGTTCAGAACGAACCTTATTTTAAAGCCCAGGTTATTGGTTTTGAAACGAATTTCGTTCCTGACAACAAAATATTTGATGCTTTAATCTCCTCTGTACGTGATTTATCAGTTCAAATCATCGAAAAATCACCCAACATTCCTTCCGAGTCGGCCTTTGCCATCAACAACATCGAGAGCGCTGTTTTTCTGGTGAACTTTGTGTCGTCGAACCTAAATACCGATAACGCCACCAAACAAGCACTTTTGGAAATGACAGATCTGGAAGCCCGTGCTAATCGCGTGCTGGAGCTGATGACGGTAGAGTTGCAAATGCTCGACTTAAAACATGATATTCAGAAAAAAGTAAAAGTTGACCTAGACAAGCAACAACGTGATTATTTATTAAACCAGCAGCTCAAAACCATCCAGGAAGAGCTTGGTGGAGGCCCTCACGACACCGAGATAAAAGAACTTAGCCAGAAAGCTGCGAAGAAAAAATGGAATAAAGACGTTGCTGAAACATTCAAAACTGAATTCAGTAAATTGCAACGTATGAATCCGGCAGCAGCCGAATACAGCATACAGCTCAACTACTTAGAACTTTTTGTGGAATTACCTTGGGGAGTTTACTCAAAAGACAATCTCGACTTAAAGCATGCCTTAAAGATCTTGAATCAAGACCATTACGGCCTTCAAAAAATCAAAGAACGTATCATCGAGTATCTGGCCGTTTTGAAGCTTAAAAACAACATGAAAGCGCCAATACTTTGCTTTGTTGGCCCTCCCGGTGTGGGAAAAACATCGCTAGGCAAGTCCATAGCCAAAGCACTTGGCCGCAAATACCAGCGCATGTCGCTTGGCGGCGTACGCGACGAGTCTGAGTTACGAGGACACCGCAAAACCTACATCGGTGCACTTCCTGGAAGAATCATTCAAAACATAAGGAAAGCGAAAACCTCGAATCCTGTTTTTATGCTCGATGAAATTGACAAGGTAAGTAGCAACAACTACAGCGGAGATCCACAAGCTGCGTTACTCGAAATCCTTGATCCAGAGCAAAATTCTGCATTCTACGACAATTATCTGGAGCAAGAATACGACTTGTCACGCGTGATGTTTATTGCCACTGCCAATACTTTATCTACCGTTCACCCCGCCCTACGCGATCGCATGGAAATCATAGACCTTTCAGGATATTTGATTGAAGAGAAAATTGAAATTGCCAAACGTCACTTGATTCCCAAGCAGTTGGAAGAGCATGGTGTGAGGAAAGACCAAGTAAAATTCAGTAAATTGGTTGTTTCAAAACTAATTGATTTGTATACCCGCGAAGCCGGCGTTCGTTTGCTCGAAAAGCAAGTAGCTAAAGTTATTCGCAATAGAGCAAAATTTATCGCCATGGACGAACCTTATGAATCGGGGATTCTTCCTGAAGACCTCAAATCAATATTGGGGGCACCGATTTACCAAAGAGACAAAGACATCTCAAATCATCAGGCAGGCGTTGTTACCGGATTGGCATGGACAGCCGTAGGTGGCGAAATTTTATTTGTTGAAGTCAGCCTGAGCAAAGGCAAAGGCTTGCTTAAACTCACCGGAAACCTGGGTGACGTAATGAAAGAATCGGCCACGCTAGCTTTTGAATACCTAAAAGCCCACTCCATCGATTTTGGAATTGCTGATGAAGTATTTGAAAAATGGAATGTCCATGTTCACGTGCCTGAGGGAGCTACGCCAAAAGATGGCCCGTCGGCAGGTATAACAATGCTTACGGCACTTACAAGTGCCTTTACCCAAAGAAAAGTGAAGGCTCAGGTTGCCATGACAGGTGAAATGACTCTACGAGGTAAAGTACTGCCCGTGGGCGGAATAAAAGAAAAAATCCTGGCTGCGAAACGTGCAAATGTTAAAGAAATCATCCTCTCGAAACAAAACCTAAAGGACATTGAAGAGATTGATGAAAACTACATAAAGGGATTAAGATTTGTTTATGTGGAAAATGCACGTGAAGTGCTAGAAGCAGCTTTGCTGAAAACCAAAGTTGATCATGCACTAAACATAGAATAGGTTACGGCTTACCTGATTTAACCGCGAAGAGAAACGACGTATCGTTTTCAAAATGCGGTATAATCTGGACGACAGAGATTAATCTTCCTCTTTATTGAGTTTTGCAAGCAGATTGTATTTTTCCTGCCTAACACGCCAGCGTTCTCTGGCATATTTCTGCATGTCAGTAATGGTATCCTTTTCATCAAGGATTTCCAACCCCAACAGGGTTTCTATCACATCTTCAAGCGTTACAATACCACCCATACCTCCATATTCATCAACAATAAGTGCGATATGTTCTTTCGATTTTAATAGTTGCTCCCAAACCGTAAACAACATCACCGATTGGGGCACGATTAAAATAGCGCGTTTTATGTCTTTAAGCCTCAGCTCATGCTGGTCTTCGGCCAGTTTCTCAAAAATAGTCTGCCTGAATACATAGCCTGTAATGTTTTCCTCATGATCAATATATACAGGTATTCGAGAAAACTTTAGGTAGTTTTTATTCTTCAAAAACGCATCGAGCTTCAGGTTTTCATCGGCAATGGCAACCACCACACGTGGGGTCATAATTTCAGAAACCCTGACATTCTTAAGGCGAAGGATGTTCTGAATGATCTTGTGTTCACGCTCATCAAAAACGCCTTCGCTAGCTCCAATGGTGGCAAGTGCAGCAATTTCCTCCCTACTTGTCGTTTGCTCATCAGCGCGATGCGTAAACAGTTTTGTAATAACCGCCGACATCACCACCAAAGGATAAGTAATAAATATCATGACCTGTATGGTAACAGATGTGATCTTGGTTAGCGACCGCCAATAACGTGCGCCAATGGTTTTCGGAATAATCTCTGTAATAATCAGGATAAGAATGGTGAGAATAACCGACACAAGGCCAAACCAAGCTTCGCCAAAAACAACAACCGCCTGTGCTCCAACTCCCGCAGCACCAATGGTATGCGCCACCGTATTCAACGACAATATAGCCGACAAAGGCTTGTCGATATTGCTTTTCATCCCGATAAAAGACTTGGCCCACTCATGTCCCTGATTTTGTTTGACTGTTAAAAACGATACCGGCGTCGACAACAAAACAGACTCCATAATGGAGCATATAAATGAAACAACCAGAGCCAGAAACAAATATAGGAGAAGAAGAAACATCTTTTCTTGCAAAATTACAAAAAACCCGATGACCCACCATGTCATTTTCTCAACAACAAACTAAAAATCAGGGTTGTTTTTATGCCTTTCATTTTTTACTTTTGAACCAAATATTATTGTATGAAAACCATAGGACTTATAGGCGGCATGAGCTGGGAATCGTCACTTGTGTATTACGAACTTGCAAACAAACTAGTTAAAGAAAAACTAGGCGGATTTCATTCGTGTAGCTGCGTGATGGTTTCTGTCGATTTTGCTGAAATAGAGAAACTTCAGCACCTGGGTGACTGGAAAACCCTCGATAAAATGATGGCTCAGGCTGCCCAACGACTCGAAGCAGCAGGCGCAGACATAACCATACTGTGCACCAACACCATGCATTTATGCAGCGAAGCCATTATTAGCAGCACAACGATCCCTTTTCTGCATATTGCACAGGCGACTGGTTTGGAGATACAAAAAAAAGGTCTCACAAAAGTAGCCTTGTTGGGAACAAAATTCACCATGGAAAAAGACTTCTACCACAAGTATCTCTATGATCATTTTGGTATTGAAGTCATTGTGCCACAGGAAGAAGACCGGAACATTGTCCACAAAATAATCTATGGCGAACTGGTGCAAGGAGAAATAAAAAGCGAAAGCCGTGAAGTGTACAAGAAAATCATCCACAAACTTGAAAAAAATGGCGCCCAGGGAGTTATTTTGGGTTGCACAGAAATACCTTTGCTAATCAAATCAGATGATGTAGCCATTCCTGTTTTCGACACAACAACAATACATGCTACCAAAGCGGTAGAATGGGCGTTATCAGCTTAATAAAACAACCTTATTTATGAAATTTTTACCCCAGCTTTTCGCACTAATGCTCTTTGTTTCGATTTCTGCAAGAGCACAAGACCTGCCTACAGCAATTGACTCCAGCTTCCAAAAAATTATTGAAGCCGCCCAAAACGACAACCAAACCATGAACCACCTCGATGTGCTTTGCAACCGTTTTGGAGGCAGACTGATTGGTTCGGATGCGTATGAAAATGCCGCTATTTGGGCCGCAAGCAAATTTGAGGAATGGGGCATGGAAGTGGTTATGGACGAAGTAGGGACTCTTCCGGTAGGCTTCAACAGAGGGCCTTGGTTTGGGCGCATGTTATCGGATCAAGGCATGACTTTACATTTTGCGACACCATCATACACGTCTGGGACAAAAGGCGTGCAACGGGGTCATGTGTTAGAGGAGCCGAAAACGCAGGCTGAATTTGATCGCATGAAAGGCGCACTCAACGGAGCCTGGGTGCTGATTACAGGACAAAGTGAAGGATGGCCGATCGACTACTCAACTACCGGTGACAGCATTCGTGAAGCGGTACGTGCAGAAAATATCGAAATAACGGAGAAAAACAGACAAATTAAAAAGGAAAACAAGGAAAACGCCAACAGCAAAATTCCTCAACAGGAATTGATTCCTTTGCGTGAAGAACCAGCTCTTTTTTACAAAGAAATGCGTGAAGCTGGCATCCTCGGCATTATCCAATCGACCAAAACGCCTATTCGTGTGCTTTACGACCGAAAAAACCTAAAGAACATGACCTTCGAGACCTTGCCAACTGTACCCGACATAAAGCTGGATGAACACCAGTTTGCCGTTATCAAACAAATGACAGAAGAAAGAAGGTATTTTCAACTCGAATTTGACATCAGAAACCATTTTAAAATGGGCCCCGTGGCCTATCATAGCGTGATTGGGATAATCCCCGGAACAGAATTTCCAGATGAGTTTGTTATTATGAGTGGCCATTTAGACGCTTATGATGTTGGAACAGGTGGCGTTGACGATGGAGCTGGCGTTACGCCTACCATGGAAGCTGCTCGCTTGATTATGAAAGCCGGATTAAAACCAAAACGAACCATCCTTGCCATTTTATGGGCAGGAGAAGAGTTTGGGCTTTATGGTTCGCAAAGCTGGGTAAACCGCTACAAGGCTGATCTCGACAAAGTTTCAAACATGGTTAACCGCGATGGCGGACCTACCGTACCTGTAAGCATAAGCGTTTCAGAAGAAATGCTCCCCGACTTCGATCAAATCGGTGTAGCCATCAACAGTATCAATCCTGACTTCCCCTTTACGGTTGAAACCCGAACTCCACCCAAAAAACCTGAAAAAGCATGGGGAACAGATAGCGGGCCTTTCGCCGTGGAAGGCGTTCCTACCATTGGTTTCAGAAACGAAGACCCAAAAGGCTACAACTTCAGTTACCGTGAAATATGGCATACCGAGCGCGACCTCTACAACAAAAGCATCCCTGAATACCAAAACCATGCGTCAGTAGCCACTGCTATTCTGGTTTTTGGCATCGCCGATCTCGACCACCTGCTGCCACGTCAGGGGTATTATTTGCCTGATGATGAAAAAGAGGACGCAAAAAACACCAAGAAAAAGAAATAGTAAAGACACGCAAGCCAGAAAAATCAAATGATTGTAATTTGCGTTTTTATCTGGACAAAAAAAAGAGCCTTTCGGCTCTTTTTTTATTGCATTCAGCTTTGCGCTAGTCAATCATGGTAACGCTGCGTTTCACAAAATCGTTCAACTCTTTGCCTTTGAGCAAACTTTTTGACAAACGTGCTAGGTCGTACAATTGTTTCACCAACTGGTCTTGCTTTTCGGTCTTGTCTTCGGCCATTATTTTAGTAATTAAACCGTTGTTGGCATTTACAATAAGGTCATACGATTCTGGTAAGCTGCCCATGCCCATCATCATGCCACCGCCGCCAAGGGCTTCCATGTCTTTCATGCGGCGCATAAACTCGTTCTGTGTAATGGTAACAGGCTGATCCGATTCACTTAAGTTCTCGAAGACCACATGGTAAGTTTCTTTGTTAATGTTGCGCTCAAAAACTTCTTTCAAAGTTTCCTTTTGTTTGTCATCGAGCTTCGATGGCATTTCATCTTCCTTGGGTATAAGTTTATCAATGGTGTTTGAATCGACCCGTGCGAAAGTAGAATCTTTAAATTTCTGTTCCAGTGAATTGATAAAATGATTGTCGAGTACGCCATCCATCAGCAGCACGTCATAGCCTCGCGAAACAGCAGTTTCGATGTAGCTGTATTGATCGTCCTTGTTGGTAGTGTAAAGGTAAACCAGTTTTTTATCTTTGTTCTCTTGGGTTTTTTCGATGTGTTTTTTGTACTCTTCAAAAGTAAAATACTTGCCTTCGGTATTTTTAAAGAGGGCAAATTTTTCGGCTTTTTCATAGAATTTCTCTTCTGAGACCATGCCATATTCAATAAATATTTTGATATCGTCCCATTTTTTCTCAAACGACTCACGGTCTTTTTTAAAGAGTTCTTCTAGTTTGTCGGCCACCTTGCGGGTGATGTAACCACTAATTTTCTTAACGGCACCATCGCTTTGCAGGTATGAACGGCTCACGTTGAGCGGAATATCAGGAGAATCGATAACACCGTGAAGCAAGGTGAGGAAGTCGGGCACGATACCTTCGACAGAGTCGGTTACAAAAACCTGGTTGCTATAAAGCTGAATTTTATTGCGTTGCATTTCGTAATCCTTTTTCACCTTGGGGAAATACAATATTCCGGTGAGATTAAAAGGATAGTCAACATTCAGGTGGATATGAAAAAGAGGCTCCTCGAAACTGTAAGGATACAACTCGCGGTAAAAGTTTTTGTAATCCTCATCGCTGGTATCAGTTGGTTTTTTCTTCCAGAGCGGCTCAGGATTGTTGATAATGTTTGGTTTTTCAACTTCCTCGGTTTCCGGATTTCCGTCTTTATCGGTTTTACCTTCAATAGGCACAAACTCCTTTTTGCTTCCAAACTGGATAGGAACGGGCAAAAATTTGCAGTATTTCGACAACAACTGCTCTATTTTAAAGTCTTCCAAAAACTCCAAGTTCTCGCTGTCGATATGCAGAATTACTTCAGTTCCACGGTCGTCTTTTTCAATTTCTTCGAGCGAATAGTCCGGACTTCCGTCACATTCCCAACGAACGGCTTTGGTTTGTCCGCCTTTTTTGTAAGTTTTGGTTTTTATTTCAACTTTTTCTGAAACCATAAAGGAAGAGTAAAAACCGAGTCCGAAATGACCAATAATGGCATTGGTTTCTGCCTGGCTTTTGGATTTGAATTTTTTCACGAACTCTTCGGCACTTGAAAACGCAATCTGGTTGATATATTTTTCAACCTCTTCGGCGGTCATACCTATTCCGCGATCGCGGATAGTGATGGTTTTTTTCTTTTTATCGACTTCTACGTGAATGGTTAAGTCGCCCAACTCGCCGTTAAATTTACCCATGGAAGCCAATGTTTTAAGCTTCTGGGTGGCATCAGTGGCGTTAGAAACCAGCTCCCGTAGAAAAATTTCGTGATCTGAATAGAGGAACTTTTTGATAATAGGAAAAATATCCTCGGTTTTAATACCAATTTTACCTTTTTGTACTGTCATGGTTAAACTATTTAATATTTTTTGTCTCATTTTATCAAAGCCTGTGCCATGACATTTTTGCGTGACAAATTGTCCAATACATCACATAAAACAACCGTACACAAGTGTTCTATTTCGCACACCAGCTGTTTGATTTCGAACACCTCGAAACCAATATATACAGGTAACGAGCATAAAATCAAACCAGACGGAATATTGGCACGTATTTGGTTAACTTTGTCAGCTAAAATTAAACCATCATTAAAATAAAACTTATGAGATCAATAATCATTGCTTTGTTCTTGCTTTTCGCAAGCTATACTTTTGCGCAGGAAGATGCTCGACTGCTTCGTTTTCCGGCCATTCATGGCGATCAGGTTATATTTACCTATGCAGGTGATTTATACACCACACCTATAGCTGGTGGCGTTGCCCGCAAACTTACAAGCGACCTAAACGGCTACGAGATGTTTGCACGTTTTTCGCCAAATGGAAAAAACATTGCCTTTACCGCCCAATATGACGGCAACACCGAAGTTTTTCTGATTCCGGCCACGGGAGGAATACCTAAGCGACTTACCCATACTGCCACACTCGGACGTGATGACATCAGCGACCGCATGGGACCAAACAACATTGTAATGACTTGGCGCAACGATGATGAAATCGTGTTTAGATCACGAAAACAAACTTTTAACTCCTTTAAAGGTCAGCTGTTTGAAGTAAATAAAAAGGGCGGCATGTCGACAGAATTACCACTACCCGCTGGCAGCTGGTGTTCGTTTTCGCCTGACGGAAAAAAAATGGCCTACAACCGTGTATTTCGCGAATTCCGCACCTTTAAATATTACAAAGGGGGCATGGCCGATGATGTTTGGATTTATGACTTCGAAACCAAAGAAACCATAAACATAACCGACAACGACAACCAGAACATTTTCCCGATGTGGCATGGCGATAAAGTTTATTTTATCAGCGACCGCGACAGAACAATGAACCTCTTCGTTTACGACACGAAAACCAAACAAACAAGTAAGCTAACCAATTATACGGCATACGACATCAAATTCCCATCGCTGGGAAACGAATCCATCATTTATGAAAATGGAGGATATATTTACAACTATAAATTGTCGGATGGTTCGGTTAACAAAGTGAACGTCACCATAAACAACGACCTGATGACAGGACGCGATGAACTCAAAGATGCCAGTAAATTTATCAACTCATGGACACTTTCGCCCGATGGCAAACGGGTAGCTTTTGGCGCTCGTGGCGATGTATTTACGGTACCTGCTACCACAGGCATTACACGCAACCTCACCATGACGAGCGGCGTGCACGACCGCAATGTTGAATGGTCGCCTGATGGCAAATACATTTCCTATATCAGCGACCGCACAGGCGAAGACGAAATCTATATTCAAAACCAAAATGGTCTCGAACCAGCCATACAGCTCACTGACAACTCTGAAACCTACAAATACAATCCAGTTTGGTCGCCCGACAGCAAAAAACTCCTTTGGTCTGACAAAATGGGCTTACTCAACTACATCGACATCGCCTCCAAAAAAATTGCAAAAGCAGGCGAATCGAAAAGCTGGGAAATAAGAGACTACAGTTGGTCGCCCGACAGCCGCTGGATTGCATACACCAAACCACAATCGTTTACTGTGAACAGGATTTTTATTTTTGACACGCAATCAGGCGAATCTGTTCCTGTTACTGACACCTGGTATAACGCCTCCGACCCTACATGGGACTCCGAAGGAAAATACCTGTTTTTCAGCTCAGCCCGCGACTTCAACCCCATATACAGCAATACCGAATGGAATCACGCCTACCAAGACATGAGTTCACTGTATTTTGTAACATTGCAAAAAAGCACCCCCTCCCCTTTTGAACCGAAAAATGATGAGGTAGCTGTAAAAGAAGAAAAAAAAGGAGCTGACAAAGACAACGCCAAGGACAAGAAAGACAAAACGACTCCCGAAGCTGAAGAAACAAAATCAGTAAAAATTGATTTTGACGGAATTACAAACCGCATTATCGAACTGCCTATCGAAGCTGGAAACTACTGGAACGCACAAGCCGTTGGCGATGATGTATATTACCTCTTCTATTCAGCGAAATCAGGCGAAATGGCCTTCAAGCTATTCAACCTGAAAAGCAAAGAAGAAACAGAATTAGGCAAAATAAATGGCTTCACAATTTCGGCAGATCAGAAGAAAATGCTCATTTCCCAACATGGTAAATATGCGGTAATAGATCTACCCAAAGGCAAAAT
>CAYWNI010000067.1:0-11247 GCA_964459525.1 uncultured Lentimicrobiaceae bacterium
ATGAGACTTCCATTTTACCAAATAGTACAGCGCCACGGAAACAAAAACGGAAACGGGAGCAATCAGCACAGAAGCACCCAATGTGGTGTTTACACCCTTACCGCCTTTAAACCTAAGAAACACACTGAAATTATGTCCCAAAATGGCAGCGAGTGCAACCACAAAAATGATATACTCACCTAGAATAAACACCTGATAATAATTGATTATCAGCACAGTTAAAACCGGAACAAGCCCTTTAAGCATATCGCACAGCTGGGTATAAAGGGCTATTTTTTTTCCTGCAATGCGTTTCACATTTGTAGAACCGATGTTGCCACTGCCAAACTCAAAAATACTGAGTCCTGTTGACTTTTTTGTAAACAAGTATCCGAAAGGAATTGAGCCCATCAAATAGGACGACACCACCAACGCTATTTCAAGCGAACTCATTTCAGGCCTTTTAACACAGTAATCGCCTCTTCAACATGTTTTTCGGCCTGAAACTGCGAGTTAAACATAAACACGACCTCTCCATTTTTATTTACTACATAAGTCACCCTGCCTGGCATGAGGCCAAAAAGGTTAGTCGGCACACCAAAAAGCTTTCTTACACGGTTACCTTCATCACTGAGGAGGGTGTAGTTTAGGTTGTGTTTTTTGGCGAAAGCCAAATGGCTCTCCACCGACTGCCCACTGATGCCAATTACCAAGGCATCTACCTCTTCAAATTCGGCAAACTGATCACGAAAAGTGCAGGCTTCTTTGGTGCACCCAGGCGTATCATCTTTTGGGTAAAAATAAATTACCAGATTTTTTTTACCTAAAACAGAATCAATTTTAAACAGTTTTCCGTGCTGGTCGTTTAAAGCAAATTCAGGAAGCGTGCTTCCGACAGAAATTTTATCTTTCATGGGTGTATTTTGTATTTTGGCTTCAGGTTTGAAGTCGATGTATAAATAAAAGAGGATGAAATAAATAAGCAAATAAAATCGATAAAAGTTTCGCGATTTTAAATAACTGCGGTTGCCAGGATACATATTCCCAAACAGCGCTTTGATCTCCTTAACAAAAACGGGTTTAATGTTAATCGTCCAGCTATCAGTTTGGTAAACAATTTTCCGAAACCTGCTTCGGTAGATTGACAAAGGCAATCCCCATAGCAAAAAAAGCACAAACCAAATATGGTTTTGAAGGTATTCTATCACGGTTTATTTTTTTGGAAGCCAAGGCAGAAAGGCACTCGTCTTCCGAACATACTCTTGGTAATCAGGTTTTTTGTCTTTCAGGCTTTTTTCAAGCATGGCAACACCTGATACTTTTATTATCAAGGCAGTCATTAAAATGGAGCCATAAATCATCCAATAATTTCCTGCCGCCATGCAAAACAGCGCATAGGCCCACCAAACCGCTGAATCACCAAAATAATTGGGGTGACGCGTAAAGCGCCAAAACCCGGAACTAAGCACCTTGCCCTTGTTGTCAGGGTTGCGTTTAAAAGCAGCCAGCTGGTAATCGCCGCCGGCCTCAAACACGAAGCCAATTAGCCAAACAGCCATAGCCAAATAATCAAATACGTTTAACGCGTTTGTTTTTGAGTAAAAATTTATGCCCAGCAGCGGAATGGAAATCAACCAAAGTAGTACGCCTTGCAGCAAAAACGTTTGAAATAAACTTACCCACCAATACCGGTGTGCGCCATAATTTCTCCGGAACTCCTGGTATCGAAAATCCTCACCTTTTCCAATATTTCGCAAGGCCAGATAAATAGACAAACGCAAACCCCATACAGTAACAAGTATTAAAACCAGCACTTTACGCCAGCTCGCCTCTCCGGTCATAAAAAAGTACCAAGCGTTTGCCAACACGAAACCAAAACCCCAAAACAGGTCTACGATACTCACATTTTTAATAAAAATGCTAACAATCCATAAGGTTGTCATCATGGTCATAATTACCAAAAAAGCCTGTAAATAAATCGTTATCATATTGTTTATCAATTATCGTACAACAAAGAAATAGCCGTTGATCCAACACCGGCATGCATGCCTATAACTGGAGAAATATTTACCACTGAAACAGGCTTTTTTCCTGTTATCAGCTCCATTTGCTCCGAAACACGGTCGGCCTCTTGCTGGTTGTGTGCGTGGAGGATGATGTAGTTCCATATGCGCTTACCGCTACTGGTTTTGCTAATGTGGCGCAGCACCTTTTTGATGCTGGCTTGCTGGCTAAAGGTTTGTCCAAAAAGAAGCGACTTCCCGTTTTTATCAATCGACACGATAGGATTTAGCCCCAACATCTTGGCAATCATTCCTTTGTTTTTTGTTACGCGACCACCCTTGATCATGTATTTTAAATCGCGCACGCTAACAAAAATCTTGGCTTCCTTTACCCAACCCTCAAGCTTTGCTACAATGCTATCGACTTCCTCACCTGACTCAATGGCTTGAGCTGCCCTAAGCACCAGCAAGCCCAATGCACCAGAAAGGTTTTTTGAGTCGACAACATGCACTGGTTTGCCAAATTCATGTTGAATACGCTGTGCGGCCTTAACACTGTTGGCGTAAGTGCCACTAAACTGACTAGTTAAATGAACAGCGATTATGGCATCGTAGTGCGAAGCCAAATGCGAATAGAGGTTAACAAAAGCATGTTCATTTACCTGCGAAGTGGTCGGAAATTCAACACTTGTTTCGAGCAGATCATAAAACTGCTCCGGTTTAACCGTTACCTTGTCGAGGTAATGATTGTCGCCAAAATGCAGGTTTATGGGCAGCATATGAACTTGATAGAAATCCAAAAGTTCTTGCGAAAGATCGCAGGTTGAATCAGAAACGAGTGCCACTTTCCATTTTCTGTTTACCACAGCTTCATGTTGCCGCACCATATCGTCCACTTTCTGAAACGTTACCGTGCCCGCATCCTTTAACTTATGAAACAATTCAGCCGGATGGTTCGTGTGAACATGTATGCGGCAAGTTTGCTCAGAACCTGCTACCACAACCGAATCGCCTGCATCAGTTAGGGTTTTCCGCAATAGACTTTTATCTATTTTCAAATTTTTCAATACAGCCTCTGTACAATACCTGTGTTCAATGTCTTCATCCAACATCTCTTCGGTATGAACCAATGTAATTTGATCGGTGGCCTCTACCATCAGATTTCTGATGTTTCGGTTTTTGATAAAATCAATTACCCCTTCAATAAACACCACGAAACCCTTCGCCCCTGCATCCACAAAGTGATACTGGTTAAGAATTTTTAGTTTTCCTGTGGTTTCTTTCAACGAAGTTTCCAGCACTTCGAACGAGTCGATAACAAGCTTTTTCAGGTCAGTGAAACTATTCTTTTTGTTGCTCAAAAAATCAGACCAGTCACGGATTACCGTTAACATTGTGCCTTCAACAGGATTGGCAATGGCTTCGTAAACATACGGGATAGATTTTTTAACACTTTCGATAAATTCTGAAATGGTAATTATCTGTTTATCTGTTGTTTCACGGCTAAGACCGTGTAAGAATTGAGCAAAAATAACCCCAGAATTACCCCGCGCACCCATCAAGGCAGCTTCGGCAATGTTACTTACCGTTTGCTTGTACGACCGGCTTGGCTTGATGTTATCGAGAACCGACCTAACTGTGGACGCTAAGTTTGTCCCCGTATCCTTATCACTTACCGGAAAAACATTGATGCTGTTAATCTCAGCCTGATGCTTAAGAATGCGCGCTCCTCCCGACAAAAAAGCATAATACAAATACCTTCCGTCAATTTCAAGAGCCATTGAATTATTCATACAAAACAGTTAGTGTTTTTTAAAAAAAAATTTCGCTGTAAAATTAAATAAATAAAAGAAACCAAACCGTTCTATTTGTAAATATTCTAAATTAGCCGATTAAACCAAATAACTGGCTGTGAAAATACTACTAACAGGAACGACCGGATACATCGGACAAAACCTAATTCCCGCATTATTAGACCAACAACACGAAATTACGTGCTGTGTAAGAGACCTAAACAGGTTTGACACATCAAAATATCCTGAGGCAAATATCAAGGTAATTGAGGTTGATTTTCTTGTCAAGTCAACGCTTACAGCAATTCCCCACGACATCGACGTTGCCTATTATCTCATCCACTCTATGTCGGCGGCAGACCATGATTTTGAAAAGTTGGAGAGGGAGTCTGCGCTAAATTTCAGAGAAGCCATTCAAAAAACAAAGGTCAGGCAAGTGATTTACCTCAGCGGTATTGTTAACGAAAGTAACTTATCGAAACATTTACAATCCAGGAAAGGTGTTGAAGACATACTGTTAGCAGGCAGTTATGCCTTAACAACACTTAGAGCAGGAATCATAGTTGGTTCGGGAAGTGCCTCCTTTGAAATTATTCGCGATCTGGTTGAAAAACTTCCCGTTATGATTGCGCCACGGTGGCTTAAAACAAAATCGCAACCCATTGCCATTCGAAATGTAATACAATACCTTACGGGCGTGCTCAACAACAGCTATACTTTCCGTAAAAGTTTCGATATTGGAGGACCTGAAATACTAACTTACAAGGACTTACTGCTCATTTTTGCTCGTGTTCGCGGGCTAAAACGCCTAATAATTACCGTACCCGTAATGACGCCAAAACTTTCTTCGTATTGGCTTTATTTTGTTACGTCAACTTCCTACACCCTGGCCACGCATTTGGTAAAAAGCATGCGCGTAGAGGTTGTTTGCCAAGAAAATGACTTGAGCAAACAACTTGACATTCAACCTATGTCGTACGAAACAGCCATAAAGTTAGCCTTTAATAAGATAAGCTCAGATACAGTATCGGCCAGCTGGACAGATGCACGATCGAGTCATGCCCTCGATGAAGGCATCGCTAAACTGCTTAATGTGCCCACCTTCGGTTGCTACAGCGATGTAAGAACTATGCCTGTTAAAAACAAACTCGATACCATAAACCGGATATGGAGCATTGGTGGCAACACTGGATGGTACTATGCCGACTGGCTCTGGCATATTCGGGGTGCGATGGATAAATTGGTTGGTGGTGTCGGGCTGCGAAGGGGAAGAAAAAACGCTTCACAGTTGCATGCTGGCGATGCCCTCGACTTTTGGCGCGTTATTTATGCCAATAAGGACGAACAGCGGCTACTGCTGTACGCCGAAATGAAACTGCCCGGAGAGGCGTGGTTGGAATTTAAAATTAAAAACGGCCAACTTACTCAAACTGCTACCTTCCGCCCATTAGGCCTTTGGGGACGTGCGTACTGGTATACAGTCCTCCCCTTTCATGGATTCATATTCAAAAATATGTGTAAAAAACTGGCTTACTAAGCGCCTTTTAAAATCTAATAATCTGAATAACAACAGACTAAAATACATTTTTTTGTTGCGAAGACCTTTTTTCCGATTTACATCTGATGCGATCTTAACTATAATTATTATAAATAAATAACATGATAATCCTTAGGGTTTTAAATAATTCGTTACTTTTGCAATTCAAAAATCAAGAAATATTTAGTCGTAAATATACTGATTTAGTGTTTTTTAAATAATTATTTGTTCTGCCATGGCGAAATTTGAAATCATAATGCCCAAATTGGGCGAAAGCATTATAGAAGCTACCATCACCCGTTGGGTAAAAAATATTGGCGATACCCTTGAAGAAGATGATTCCATCGTTGAAATTGCAACGGATAAAGTTGATAGCGAAATACCTAGTCCTGTGGAGGGCGTATTGGTAAAAACACTTTTTAACGAAGGCGATGTCGTACCTGTTGGTACCGTTATTGCACTTGTAGAAATGGAAGGCGATTCTTCCGCTGAGGAAAGCGCACCGGCAGAATCAACTAAAGTTGAGCAGGATGACACCAAAAAAACCGAAACCAAATCTGCAGATGTTGCTCCAGAAAAAACTGAGAATATCGAAAAAGAGGGGCCTGTAGATTTCTCGGAAAGCAGCCGTTTTTATTCTCCTCTGGTAAAAAGCATCGCAAAAGCAGAGAATATTTCAATAGCTGAACTTGAATCAATTTCAGGGACTGGCCATGAAAACAGAGTAACTAAAGCAGATATTCTGAAATACCTCGAAATTGGAAAAACATCTAGCACAAACGAAAATATAAAATCAGCTCCAAAGCCAACTACACAAAAAATAACACCACCTCCTGTGCCAGCTGGACAAGGCGATCAGGTTGTTGAAATGGACAGGATGCGCAAACTCATTGCTGACCACATGGTGATGTCAAAACAAGTTTCGCCTCACGTTACTTCATTTATTGATGCCGACGTTACGCGCATCGTAAACTGGAGAAATGGCGTAAAAGATAATTTTGCCAAACGCGAAGGAGAAAAAATCACCTTTACTCCTATATTCATACATGCGGCAGCACAAGCTTTACGTGAGTTTCCTCAAATCAACGTTTCGCTCGACGGGTACAACATTATTTACCGCAAAAACATCAATATTGGCATGGCAGCGGCACTACCCTCTGGAAACCTGATTGTTCCGGTAATAAAAAATGCTGACCAAAAAAACCTGCTCGGTGTTGTTAAAAATGTCAATGATTTGGCCAATCGCGCTAGGAATAACAAACTACAACCCGACGAAATACAAGGAGGAACGTTTACCATTACCAACTTTGGCTCCTTCGACAGCCTCACAGGCACACCGATCATTAATCAACCACAGGTAGCCATTTTAGGTGTTGGCGCAATTAGAAAACAGCCCAGTGTTATTGAAACACCCGAAGGCGATGTAATTGCTATCCGCCACATCATGATCCTTTCGCTGGCTTATGACCACCGCATTGTTGACGGCGCTCTAGGCGGCATGTTCCTGAAACGTATGAAAGAGCTTCTCGAAACATTTGACCCGAATACACAAATTTAAAAATAACCGCGGGGGGCTTTTGCTCCCCGCTTTTGCTTGTAGATACAATGGAATTAAACCTGAAAAAACCACTCGCATTCTTTGATATTGAGGCGACAGGGCTGCACATTATCCACGACAGAATTGTCGAAATCAGCATTCTGAAAATTAATCCCAACGGCACAAAAGAAAATGCTACATGGTTGGTTAACCCCGAAAAACAAATAAGTGCGGAAGCCGAAAGTATACATGGTTATAACAACGAGCAACTTGCCGACAAACCTGCTTTCAGACAGGTTGCCAAAGAAATAGACCGGTTTTTGCAAAACTGCGATCTGGCAGGTTACAATGCCATTAAATTCGATATCCCCATGCTTGTTGAAGAGTTTTTGAGAGCAGACGTTGATTTCGACTTGTCGAAACGCCGTGTAATCGACGTGCAAAATATTTTCATGAAAATGGAACAGCGCACACTCTCCGCAGCCTCAATGTTCTATCTGCAACGTAAATTGGAAAATGCCCATACTGCTGAGGCTGATACCCTTGCGACTTACGAGATTCTTAAAGCCCAACTTGATCGGTATGAAAACACACCTTTTACCGACAAATCCAAAAACACCTCTGTTCCTGTAAAAAACGACATGGACGCTTTGCATGCCTTTTCGACACACCACCACAATGCAGATTTAATGGGTCAGATTATCTACAACGAGCAAAATGAGGAGATCATAAATTTTGGAAAACATAAAGGAAAAAAACTTGCAGAGGTGTTTTCCCGTGAACCTTCCTATTACGATTGGATGATGAAAGGTGATTTCCCTCTTTATACCAAGAAATTGATTACCAAAGTTAAGCTAAGTTGTAAAAATGAATAAACCTGCGTTATGAAAATTATTTGTATCGGTCGTAATTATGCTGAACATGCACATGAACTGAATAACAACATCCCAGACTCGCCTATTTTTTTCATGAAACCGGACACAGCACTTCTACAAAAAAACAATCCGTTTTTTTATCCTGAATTCACAAAGGATTTGCATTATGAAACTGAGATCGTATTGAAAATTTCAAAAAACGGAAGGCATATTGAACCCGCCTTTGCTGATCGGTACTATGATGAAATTTCTGTGGGCATTGACTTTACTGCCCGTGACCTACAAGCAAATTGCAAGGCTAAAGGTCTGCCCTGGGAAATTGCCAAAGCCTTCGACCAATCGGCGCCACTTGGTAATTTTATTGATTTGTCATCGGTGGCTGACTCAAAGCAAATTAATTTTTGGCTCGACATAAATGACGAGCGCAAACAAACCGGCAATACACACGATATGATTTTCTCCTTCAACGAAATTATCGCTTACGTGTCCAAATTTGTTACACTGCGCATCGGTGATTATATTTTTACCGGCACTCCTGCTGGGGTTGGCCCAACCCAAATGGGCGACCACTTTGAAGCCTACATCGAAGGAAAAAAGCTTTTGGACTTTAATGTTAAATAGATTCAAATAGGAGTACGAATTGGCATTATTGACTCCCAAACAGTTCTGAATCAATCATTGGCAGTGTAAAAGCCTCTGAGAGGGTTACTCTCCTGTAGTTTACTGGAGGACTGAAGAAATCATCAGGTATTCTTACCTCACGAGAATTTACCACAGCAGTTTCCAAAAACGCTCCACTTTCGCTAAAAATTCGAGATTTAACAATCATCCCGCTGCTCAAAAGACGAAGATACTCCTCCGTTTGGAGCGATATTCCTCGACGACTATAGGGATTTATTTCATTATTCAACGCGATAAATAGCTGTATATCTATTTCTTTATATGGATTAATCGCACCTGTCACCCAGAATTTCTTTTTAATAGTGCTGTCTTTTTGCAAAGTGTACTCACACGTGCTATATGGCGCTACATACACCATCGAGTCGGTATTTATCAATTTCAATTTCTCCGACCGGACAATCGGCTCAGTCTGCTGCAATTTCATCTTAACCGAATCGTACAACTGCTGAAAACCGGCCTGTTCATTTGTAGGCAATCCTGCAATAATCGACTGAACCTGAATATCGAAAGTCTCTAGTGTTTCAACATTTAATTCATTGGGTGTCCCCTTCCAATAGACCATCATCGTTGGAAAAACAATTGTTATGCTACTATCGTTCAAATCAAGTATAGTTACCGATGAGCTGTTCTCATACCGAATCCGGTTTTGCTGAATAAAAGTTGTTTGCATTGACTTATTTCCATAGTTATCAACCGTTTCTTCAGAAATAACCCACCCTGCAAAACAGGAAGAATTAAAAACCAGAAGCAGTGAAATGGAAGCAAATATTCGTATCACATTCATTTAGTGTGTTATATATTGATAAACTATGTAAAAAACTGTTTATAAACCTGTGGAAAACACAAAATTAAAAATTATCCGTGCACTTTTATTATTGGGAATTAAAATATATTTTTGCAGGCTCAAATTGAAACACTATGGTCAACAAAAAACATCAGGAAGAAAAAGGAGATCAACGCCTCGAGAATATTGAAGAAAGCCTTTCGAGAACCGAGCAGTTTATTTTCAACAACCAAAAAAACATCTCAGTAGTAGTATTTATCGTGGTGGTCGCCATTATTGGCTATTTTGCCTACAACAAATACTACATGGCGCCAAAAACAACAGAAGCTTCTAAGCAAATGTTTGCGGCACAGCGCTATTTTGAATCCGATTCGCTCGACAAAGCAATTTACGGTGATGGAAACAACTTGGGTTTTCTTGACATCATTGATGAGTATGGTATGACACAGCCCGGAAATCTGGCCAATTACTATGCCGGCATTAGTTTTTTAAAGAAAAAAGAGTTTAATCAGGCCATTGATTACCTGAAGAAATTTAGTGGAGACGACCACCTAATTCAACCCATGGCAATTGGAGCTATAGGTGATGCTTATCTTGAACTGGGTGAACAAAAAAAGGCTGTCGATCATTATCTTAAAGCAGCTAATTACGATAAAAATGGTTTTACCGCCCCATTGTTCCTGATGAAAGCCGGTAATGTTTATGAGTTAATGGCTGATTATGGCGGCGCAATTAAAACTTACAAACAAGTTAAAACCGAATATCCTAAAAGCAAGGAGGCGTTCGATATAGACAAATACATTGCCCGTGCCGAAACGCTAAAGAATAAAAAATAAAATATTTTGCAATGAAAAAGCCCGGCCTAAAGGCCGGGCTTTTTTTATTTTTACACCATGACAAAAGCCAACACACGAATTGTATTTATGGGAACTCCAGAGTTCGCAGTTTCATCGTTGAAAGCACTGATAGATCACAACTATCAAGTCGTTGGCATTGTTACTGTACCTGACCGACCTGCCGGCAGAGGCAAAAAACTCACCCCTTCTGCTGTAAAAGAATTTGCACTACATGCTGACATACCGATCTTGCAGCCGCTCAACCTAAAAGATGAACAGTTTAAGAATGATTTAGCAAAATGGAAAGCAGATATCCAAGTGGTGGTAGCGTTTCGTATGTTGCCTCAAACAGTTTGGGATATGCCAAAGCTAGGGACTTTTAACCTCCATGCCAGCCTGCTTCCACAATACCGTGGCGCTGCACCAATAAATCATGCGCTGATAAACGGTGAAACAATAACCGGTGCAACCACCTTTTTTCTCGATCATCAAATTGATACTGGGAATATATTAATGCAGCAAACAGTAGATATTTTACCTGCTGATAATGCCGAGACATTACACAACAAGCTCAAGGAAATTGGCGCCGACCTTGTTGTTAAAACTATGGAGGCCATTTTGAGCTGCAAAGTGATAGCAAAACCGCAAAAGGAAATAGTTTCACCTGAATCGTTAAAAACTGCACCAAAAATCTCCAAAGCATTCTGCAAAATCAACTGGAATCAATCAGGAGAAAATATCCATAATTTTGTCAGAGGACTAAGCCCATATCCTGCGGCCACTTCAGAAATATATAAATACAACAAAGAGATTATTTCTGTTAAAATTTTCAACACAAAGTTCATCCCACAAATACACGAATTTGAGCACGGCGCTATTCACATCCGCGACAAGAAAACCATGCTTGTCGCTGTGATGGATGGTTTTATTCAGGTTAACATCATACAGCAAGCAGGTAAAAAGGCCTTAAAAACTGAGGAATTCCTCAAAGGAATGGGTGATTTAAACGAAAGTTCTTTTCAGTAATGGATATAATTTCCACTATTTTTGAGCCTGCTAAGCATTTGGTTGACCCGAAAAATGCTACAAAACAATAAAAAAGTCAGCGTTTTATTAACAAATAGAGACTTTTATCAACAAACCCATCTAAAAACCTGTGTGATTCTTGTTTTCTCATAGATATACACTACATTTGTTACCATAAATACCCTAAGTGTTAATT
>CAYWNI010000068.1:0-11179 GCA_964459525.1 uncultured Lentimicrobiaceae bacterium
CGAACTAGCCACAAGAAGCATGGTTGTGGGTTCGTTTGGCAAAACTTTCCACACTACGGGTTGGAAAACAGGTTTTATTCTGGCTCCTGAAAAACTCACCAAAGAAGTGCGCAAAGTGCATCAGTTTATGGTTTTTGCCGTAAACACACCTGTGCAATATGCTGTAGCCGAGTATTTGAAAAACCCCGAAAACTACCTCCACTTGGGAAAATTCTACCAGCACAAACGCGATTTATTTTTAGGCATGATACAAAACTCACGTTTTAAACCCCTAAGTTGTCATGGTACTTATTTTCAGTTATTAGATTATAGTGCCATCTCCGATCAAAAAGAAATGGAGTTTGCCGAGTGGATGGTAAAAGAACACAAATTGGCTGCCGTTCCTGTGTCGCCGTTTTACCGCGAAAAAAGCGACAACCAAACCCTTCGGTTTTGCTTTGCCAAAACGGAAGAAACGATCAAAAAAGCGGGAGAGATTCTATGCAAGATCTAAAAATTCTGGCGCTTCAATCGGATTTGGTTTGGGAAAATCCGGAAGCCAACCGATTACAGTTTGCCGAAAAAATTAATCTTCATTTTCAGGATCACCACCTTATTCTCTTGCCCGAAACGTTTACTACGGGTTTTCCGGTAAACCCCACTCAATTTGCCGAACCTTATAACGGAACTACCATGCTGTGGATGAAAAACATAGCCAAAAAAACAGGCGCAGTGGTGGCAGGTACGTTGTTGCTCAAAAATCATCAGGATTTTGCAAATACGCTGATTTGGATGCGCCCGGATGGAAGTTACGCGTTTTACGAAAAACGACACGTGTTTTCGATGGGTGGTGAAGACAAACAAATAAAAGCTGGAACAAAACAGCTTATTGTCGAACTTAACGGATGGAAAATTAAGCTTCTTATTTGTTATGATTTAAGGTTTCCGGTGTGGAGCAAAAACCGACTTATCGACAATCATTTTGAGTATGATTTGGCCATTTATTTGGCCAACTGGCCCGCCGTTAGATGCTACCCATGGCGGCAATTGCTTATTGCCCGAGCCATCGAAAATCAAGCCTATGTGATGGGCGTTAACCGTATCGGGACTGATGATTCTGGGATTGGTTATCAGGGTAATACATTATTTGCGGACAGCAAAGGGCAAATTATCAGCGAGGCAGAAAACAACATGGAAACAGCCCTCACTGTTACGCTATCGGCCAAGGAGTTAATTGCTTTTCGTGATAAATTTAACGTCGGCCTCGACTGGGATAATTTCGAAATAAAAAAATAAGCAAAACAAAAGTTTAGCCTTTTTGTCAGCCCATGAATTTCTTTAACTGATAATGGGCAGCGATTTTATGCCGCTCTGCTACCGACAGCGAATTCATGTATGCTTTCCAACCTGGGCAAAACCCAATGTGCCAACGCCAAAACCGTCCTAAAAACGACTTTGGATTGTTATCGTACTTGGCTTTTATAGGACAAATGTCGCATTTAATGTCCTTCGACTCAACTTTCATAACCAATCTATTATTAGAATAATGTGTTGCCAAATTACATATTTTTAGCTTTAGTTAAACCACAGAATAGCTAAATATAATTCAAAAACTTTGACAAAAACTGTACCTTCGTGGCCACCAAAACCGGGGGAAACTCCATAAATAATAATGGAATAAAATTTCTACTTATGAACGTTAATTACAAACCATTAATCCTGCTGTGGCTTTTGTTTTTAAGCGCCTTAAGCTTTTCGCAAAATACTTCTCTTCGTGTTGTATACCGTTTATCGTCTAACGGACAAATTCAAGAAAATCAAAAAATTACACTTTTAAACAACAATCAGGTTACTACAGTTTTTTACAACAACGAACAGCCCCGCAACTTTATCGATTTAGAAAACAATACAAATGTGGAGGTATTGTACACAAAAACAGACACCGTAAAACAAAGCACATCATGGCTGGAGTTAGAGCATCCCGAAATACTTCCCGAAACAGATACCTTGCTGGGATTTGTTTGTCAAAAAGCCCGACTCAGTATTTACTCAAATCAAATCGAGGTTTGGTTTACCGACAGTTTAGGTGTAGTTGGCTCCCCATATACCAGTGTAATTCCAGGCTATGGTCTTGTTTTAAAAGTAGTTAGAAATGGGAATCTTGTCCTCGAAGCAATTTCTGTTGAGCAAATCGAATCAGAAAACAAAAACACAACAATCAGTGGTTTACGTGAGGTTAGTAAATCAGAATTTAAAGCTTTGCAAATCAGAAACCGCTATTCAACCCTGAACATTTTTGACAACGAAATCATCAATTTTGGCGACTCAATTGTAAATCCTGTTGGTGAATTTATGGATACCACTTACCGTTTTGCAAAAGGAACAGTAGTGCTAAAAAAAATAAAATTACCGAAGCTAAATGGAAATCAGGTGTTTGCAAATCTTACAGTACACTCAAATGGCGATGCCTACGACCGTACAGGTTCTGTATTTATTTTATCGCCCGAAACACCAGGCATGCTGGAAGCCCTGCGGCATGGCATTGATCAGGTTCCGGTTTACAAGGTAAACGACAGCCTGTTTTATCAGGGAATTGTTGCGACAGAAGCCTATACTCCGCCGCTGGAAATTATGCGGTTTTTTACCTCTTTTGGCGTTGGCCATTTTAACGAGAGGGTTGATATTGACGGTTATTCTTGGGCGAATGAAAGCCAATATGTTACCGAAGTTACTCCATTGCTACGCGACTTGCCTGAAGAGATTTGGATAGGTGTTTTTATCGGAAATTATGATAAAGGCGGACATCAGGTAGACCTTTCTTTGAATATTTATCCCGGTTTTGAGCATGAGACAAAAAAATACTGGGTCAAAACCATTTTCAACACATTGAACATCATGGAAATGGAAGACCAGAATTATCCAACATTGTTTTTATACGATTCGCTCAAAGTAGAAGTTAACATTCCTGAAAACGTAAAAAATCTGGCGTTGTACTTTACCACCACTGGCCATGGTGGCTGGGAAAATGGGGATGAATTCAATCAGAAGACCAACGAAATTTTTGTCAACGACAGTTTGGTTTTTAAACATATTCCTTGGCGTAGCGATTGCGCAACCTATCGCTTACTCAATCCGGCATCTGGTAACTTCAGTAACGGACTCTCCTCAAGTGATTTGAGTCGCTCAAACTGGTGTCCAGGAACAGCGTCACCGCCGTTTATCATTTCGCTCGACAAACTAAAAGCAGGTAAACACACCTTTAAAGTAGCTATCCCCATGGGGAAACCTGAAGGCGGAAGTTTTAGCGCATGGAGTGTGTCGGGAATACTCGTGGGAGAAATAATAGATAATTAATCAGAAACGAACAAAATGATCAAAGCCAATTTTCACCAACATTCGCTGTTTTCGGATGGCAAAAACCAGCCCGAAGACTATGTTTTACAAGGAATTCAACTTGGATTTGAGGCCATGGGATTTACCGAACACTCTCCCCTGCCATTTCAAACCTATTATGCTCTGCACCAAAACCGTGAAGTTGAATATACAAATGAAATTGCTCGTCTGAAGAAAAAATACGCTTCTGAAATTAAAATATACTGCGCTCTCGAACAGGATTTTGTACCGGGAATTACCGAACGATTTGCCAATATTGCAACACGAATGAAGCTCGATTACAGCATTGGCTCGGTGCATTTGGTAAAACCTTTACATGGCGATGGGCTTTGGTTTATTGATGGCCCAGAACGCCAAATTTATGATGATGGGCTGCGTGACTTTTTTGATAACAACATCCGCAAGGGCGTTACCCGTTTTTTCGCCCAAACCAACGAAATGATCGAAAGCGAGCAATTTGACGTGCTAGGGCACATGGATAAGATAAAAATGCACAATGCCAACCGTTTCTTCTCGGTAGAGGAAAGCTGGTACAAGAACCTTGTAACAGAAACCCTTGAACTTGTAAAAACACATGGACTAATTGTGGAGGTAAACACCCGTGGACTTTACAAAAAGCGTTCAGATAGTTACTTCCCTGACCACCAAACCCTTAAAATGATTAAACAAATGAATATTCCAGTGCTTGTAAGCTCAGACGCCCACAAGCCGGAAGAGCTCAATTTGGGTTTTATCGAAGTTGAAAAGCATTTAATCGCTTACGGCTTTAAAGCCAGTATGGTGTTTAAAAATGGAAAATGGAATGAGCAAGTCTTGAGCTGCTAGTCGACGTACATGTATCTTTTTATGCTCTTTTTAGGTGTTTTTTCAAACTCATCCTCTCTGATTAAAAATTTTGAGACCTGCATATAGCCTGGAAGTAATTTATTGACTTCCTTGCGGTAATGCTCAAAAATAGGGGGCAATGCCGCTTTGGTTAGCTTTCGTGCCTTCATCACATCGGGGTCAGGCACTACCATGGCAATAATTTTCCCATTCTCTTCAATCACAACACTTTCCAGCACTAGTTGTCGGTTGTTGATAACAGATTCAATTTCTTCGGGATATATATTTTGGCCAGAGGAACCAAGAATCATGTTTTTAACACGCCCTTTAATAAATATAACGCCTTCATTATCAATTAGACCCATATCGCCGGTATGTAACCAACCATCACTATCTAGAACATCGTCGGTGGCTTTTTGGTTTTTAAAATACCCGTTCATAACATTCTCACCTTTCACCAAAATCTCGCCTTCTATTCGCTGTGGATCTGCTGAGTCAATTTTGGCCTCTAGCGTATTTACCGTTTTTCCGGCTGATTCAAGCTTAAAGCTTTTCCAACCCGAATAACTAATTAGCGGTCCACATTCGGTCATGCCATAGCCGATGGTAAAAGGGAAACCAATTTTGCGAAAAAACTGTTCTGTTTCGTGACTTAACGCCGCCCCTCCGACGACCAGTTCGGTAAAATTCCCACCAAAAACCTGGGTGAGCTTTTTGTTTATTTTATTAAATAACAATTTGTTGAGAAGAGGTGTTTTTATCAGCACTTTTACCGCCGGTTTTTTTAACATCGGCGAAATCTGCTTTTTGTAGATTTTCTCAATAACCAATGGAACCGATAAAATCAAGCGTGGGCGTACCACCTTGAAAGCCTCCATTATGATTGCTGGCGATGGCGTTCTGGTAAGAAAAGTAATATGACACCCGAGGGTGAAAGGAAACAAAAATTCAAAGGCACAACCAAAAGCATGTGCCAGAGGCAAAAATGAAACAATATCATCTTCAGACTTTAAGGGCATGTGAGTTTGTGCAAACTGCATGTTGGCAGCTAAACTATTATGCGATAACATAACACCTTTGGAAGTGCCACTTGTTCCGGATGTATAACTAATAACAGCTAGCTTATCATTGTCAACAGGCTTCAGGTTAAACCTTTCTGCGTTAAGTCCTTGAGGGAATTTTTTCTCAAAAAAGATGCGTTTATTAGCACAAGCTTTTGTGATGGCTTCATTTTCGGTAGTTACCACAAGAAGCTCTTCGATAGAAAAAACAGCTTCAATTTTAGCAATATTACTTGCGTTAATTGAATTCCGCATTTGATCAGAAGCAAAGAGTAAACGCGATTCCGAGTGATTGATGATATGCTCAACAGCTTCTACCTTAAAGTCGGGGAGAATAGGCACAATAACCAGCTCAGACAACACTGCAGCCAAATAGACAACGCCCCAGTGCACAGAGTTTTTGCCTACCAAAGCCACTTTATCTCCTTTTTGCATTCCGGCAGCCTCAAAAACAAACTGTAAGTTTACAATTCGGTGGGCAATTTCGCTATATGTCAACGTAATACCTTTGTAATCTGATAACCCTTTCGTGTCCCAGTTGTTCCTTATTCCGTCAGTCAGAAAGTCGGTGAAGCGTTTTTCAATCATATTGCATATGTTAAATACCCTGCTAAATTAATATAAATACTCTATAACAAGACAATTAAGGCTACTATTCAGTAAAGGGATTATCTACCTTGTTCATAATTCTGCCTACCGGATACAAATCCTTTTTCTGATCCCACCAAGGCGATTGCCGATAAAACCAATTCAAAATAGCATACGGACTTGCGCTCAATCTTGGGTTTTCCTCTTTCCAGCTATTGAACTTTAAGGCCAGCTCCTTGTTGTTGGCAAGCATATCACGCGCAATTGTTTCCATGGCATAGCTTTCAGCATATTCTTTTTGCTCAGTAATGGCATCAAAAAAACCCCAATAAACATAAGAGTCTGGTGCTTTGGGTTCAAGAATATTAGCAATTACACGTGCTGTTCGCTGATTCATGGAAACAATAACTGACCCTGCCGGAAAATCAACAATGTCAGTAAACTCGTCAAGCTCAACCTTTGACATAACATGTCGTCCTTCCATCGGATTACGCTCCCATGAATAATTATTTAGGCGATATTGGTTTACTTTTATGGCCGTTGGCTCAGCAAGTGTTTGGTATTCTATCCCATGAAGTTTCAATTTTTCTATAACACCATTCCATTCAGGCGGAATAACATAAGCCTCAGGCAGTTGAACAGAATAAGATGGCAAAATTGTTTTAAACATGGGAAGATTAAAAGTTTCAGGGGTAGAGCTGTATTTAAACCAGTCTCCACCACTTAAATCGCTGGTAATCTTATTGTAAGATACACCCTTAAATTCCACAAAAACACTATCGCTAAAATCAGTTGAAAATTCCAAAGCCAAAGGTTTTTCTCTAAAATTTTCAGAAGCACAAAACGCATCGGCTTTTGTATTTAGCTTTTTGAGTTGGGTATATTCCTTATCTAGAATTTCCATCGTCGACAAAATCAGTTTTTGGGTCGATTCAACCCTGATTTTATAAGGTTTAAGCATGTGCGTTTCTATTAACAAGCCGGGTCGATTTTGAAGTGCAGTATAACCTTCCGATAAACGCGGTAAGGCCACGCTTACATAGAGTCCGCTGCGTGGATCGTGCCAATTGCGATAACTCACATATTGAAACATCGGAAATCCGGCTTTTTCCATTTTCTTTTCAGCCTCAGCCAAATAAAAATCCCTTTGCCAGGAGGTAAGGGATGTATCCATATTTCCAAATGTTTCCATCGACTGCGTTATGGGATATTGATAATCTGCACCATCGGTTGTGTGACAATCAATGAAAAAATCTGGAAGCCAGCGATTAAAGGTAGAAATCCAGGCTTGTATTTCGGGCGATTCTGCCTTCAGGTAGTCGCGGTTAAGATTCAGATTTTGGGCATTGGTACGCCAACCCATCGCTTCGGGACCATTCTGGTTAATTCGCGAATAAGGACTATACCGTTCATGACCATCCACATTGAGAATAGGAATCCACAAAACAGTGACATGGTTAAGAAGATTGATATCTTTTTTATCAACCACCATATCACGCAATATTTGAAACATAGCATCTTTCCCATCCGGTTCACCTGCATGAATAGCACTTTGCACAAGCAAAACTGCATTTCCAGACGAAATGACCAGCTGGGGAGTGAAATGCTCATTTTTATCAATAATAAGCATCACGATTGGTCTTCCCTGCGGAGAAGTACCAATGGTATCTATCGCGATAAAGCTGGAATTAGCTGCCAACTGCTGACAAAACGCGATGGTTTCATCGTAACGTGGCGTGCCGTTAAAACCGTGTTTTTCGTAATAAGTTGTCCAGTTTTGTTGTGCAACTAAAGGCGAAAACGTCATGAAAAGAAAGACAATGGATAATATCCTCATTGATGTAATATTTACACCAAAGATACGAAAACAAGCAAAAAAAAAGTCGAGCAAGCACGACCTTAAAGATTATTATCGTTTTAACTTGGGTCGTAGGCCCATTTCAGAAATATCGAACCCCAAGTAAACCCACCACCAAAAGCAGCCAACACTAGGTTATCGCCCTTTTTCAATTTGTTTTCCCACTCATAAATACACATTGGAATGGTGGCATTGGTGGTGTTACCATATCTTTCGATATTAATCATTACCTTATCCTTCTGCAATCCCATACGCCGTGCTGTTGCTTCTATTATACGCATATTAGCCTGATGAGGAACAAGATAGGCAATGTCCTCAGCTTTCAGGTTGTTACGTTCCATTATTTCAACAGCTACATCAGCCATGCGGGTAACAGCAAATTTAAAAACTGCTTGACCTTCCTGATACACAAAATGTTCGCGGGCATCAACTGTTTCATGACTTGCAGGTTTCGCAGAACCACCCGCTTTTTGGTGCAAGTGATTTCGTCCAGAACCATCGCTGTAAGTAGCTGAATCTAAAATACCATACCCTTCGGTATTTGGTTCAAGCATAACAGCACCCGAGGCATCGCCAAACAACACACAAGTAGTTCTATCCTGATAATCTGTTATCGACGACATTTTGTCGGCACCTACCACCACAACTTTTTTGTAACCTCCAGCTTCAATATATTTTGAAGCAGTAACAAGAGCAAATAAAAACCCAGAACAAGCCGCATTTAGGTCGAAACTAAAAGCATTTTTTATGCCTACTTTATCGCTAATAATGTTAGCTGTGGCAGGATGAGCCATGTCGGGTGTAACAGTAGCGCATATAAGCAAATCAACTTCTTCAGGTTTCGTATTGGTCTTTTTCAGCAAACCCTTTACCGCCTCAGAAGCCATGTCGGAGGTTCCTTTTCCTTCACCTTTCAAGATATGACGCTGACGAATTCCGGTTCTTGTCATGATCCACTCTTCAGTGGTATCCACAATTTTTTCCAAGTCTTTGTTCGTAAGCAAATCTTCGGGAACCCATCCTTGTATTCCGGTTATGGCTGCTGTTATTTTTGACATAATGACGAAATTTTCAAAATTATTTGGCCGCAAAGGTATTATTTTTTTTCCGACACCCTGTGATCTGTTATTTTTATAACAACAAGACAATACGACCAGAAAAAAAAACTCCTGAAAACAAATGATTGTCAGGAGTAAATTTATTCGGATATCAAAAAAAACCGATCCGGCATGTTAAGGAAGAAATGACTACTCAGCTTTTGCTCCTTCTACAATCATTTTTCCTTTATAATACATATCGCCATCAACGAAATAAGCGCGATGATAAATATGAACTGTTCCGGTGGTAGGACAGGTAGCCAGTTGAGGAGCCTCAGCTTTATAGTGAGTTCTTCTTTTGTCTCTTCTGGATTTTGAAATTTTGTGTTTAGGATGTGCCATTTTACAATTCCTTTATGGTTATTTATAATCTTTGTTAATCTAGTTCTATATTTTTCAATGCATCCCAACGCGAATCTTCCGGTTTGGTTATCATCGATGTCAATTTTTCCTCCATTTCAGCGCTGCAAGTTGAATTTCCATTTTCGTCGAGCGGATGTTCCTTTTTAAACGGAATCATAAGGTTGATAAACTCGTAAAAATACTGGCTCAAATCCAAACGGCTTTCGTTGGCAGGTATCACCAATACCTCATCAGAGATTTCTTCTCGTGTTTCGCCATATTTTACTATCAACCTAACTGTGTTGTCAACTGGGTAATAAAAAGACTCCAAACACCTATCGCAAGGAAGAAGCAACTTGCCGACAAACCGAAAACTAAAATCGATTAAATTGGACTCTTTAATCATCTCTGTTTCAACAGTAATTTGACCTTCCTCAACTTCTAATGCAGGAAACTTCTTTAAGAACGCTGAATCGATTTCAAAAATGAAATGATGCTGGCCCAAACCAAGACCGGCAATGGGTATTATATAATCCAACATCTTTTTCACATCTCTTAAAATCGGGCGGCAAAATTAAACATTATTCTTTTGATATACAAACTATTTGAAATATCAACTTTTGACAACACTTTTCCGTATGGGTTTTGTGAATTATTTCACAGTAAAAGGCAACTTCTCAATAAATAATGCCTGAGAATCGTTTGGGAAAAGTATGTAATTATTTTTATATCAATCTTTTACAATACTGTTTTGAGTGCGTATAAATTGCCAAGCAATGAGAAAAACAATGGTTAGAAAGTATAATTTTGCCTATCAAATTTAAAGTCAGTCGTTATGATGTTTTTTAATAGAATTATTGCAGCCATTTTGCCCTTTATGCCTAAAGGATTCGTTTGGATTTTTTCAAAGAAGTATATTGCTGGTAAAAGAATTGATCAGGCAATTTCAATTGCCAAAGACCTGAATGACAGTGGGTCAATGGTTACCATTGATTTATTGGGTGAATTTATCACCCAGCTCGACGAAGCCACAAAAAACAAAGATGAGTACTTGGACATCATCGAACAGGTGGAAAAACATAAAATTAATGGCAATTATTCGTTAAAACCAACCATGTTTGGTTTACTGCTCGACGAAGAAGCCTGCTATCAGAACATACGAGAAATCGTAAAAAAAGCAGCCGAACACAACAATTTTGTACGTGTCGACATGGAAGATTCGCAATGTGTTGACATGGAAATTAAGCTGTTTAGAAGACTAAAAGCTGAGTTCCCCAAAAATGTTGGTCTTGTGCTTCAGGCTTACCTCAAACGTACCAAAAAAGATATTGAGAATATGCTTGACTTAAACACAAAAGAACTACCCGTAAGCTACCGACTATGTAAAGGTATTTACGTAGAGCCCGAAAAAATTGCCTACAAAAAATACGAAGAAATAAACAAGCATTTTCTAATAGATCTTGAGTATATATTCCAACAAGGCATTTATCCTGGTATTGCCACGCATGATGTTAAACTAGTTGAAGGCGCCTACGAACTTATTGAAAAGTATAAAGTTCCGAACGAAAAATTTGAATTTCAAATGCTTTACGGTGTCACTCCTGCCCTACGCCAGTCGATTATAGACAAAGGCTACCGCATGCGCGTTTATGTGCCATTTGGCGAAAAATGGTTTGCATACAGCACACGCCGCCTAAAAGAAAATCCGAGAATGGCTCAGGAAATTATCAAGGGTATTTTTATCAGAGGATAATTTTTCTTAATTTAAAAATTCGTAAAACTCCCCGAACAACATTTTTTGTTTGGGGAGTTTTTTTTGTATTAACCTCGTCGTTGATAAATTTATGCTATTTTTAATCTGCAAATTAAAAATTTGGCGACACATGAAAACGCTCGTTATTGTAAGGCATGCAAAATCCTCATGGAACAATCCAAATCTTCCAGATCACGACAGACCGCTGCTTGAGTTAGGCAAAAAAAGAACCCAATTGGTTATTGCAAAACTTCAAGAATTAGCCATCAAACCCGACCTTATT
>CAYWNI010000069.1:0-6352 GCA_964459525.1 uncultured Lentimicrobiaceae bacterium
TTGGGATATATTATGTTTGACACGGTTATAACTTGAAATGAAAGGTTTAATGCTTCATTGATTTCCTCTAGTTTTGGTCTTTCGGAAGTAGTGATTGAGAACAAATCGGTGGAGCGTGCCGGACAGTACGGACAAAAACCGGGATTAATCAAGCTGAATCATCGAATAGCAGGTTTTTTACCTGGTTATGGCGATAATTCGGTATTTAACTTGCTGCGTTTGCAGCCAGGAATACTTGCGTCGGGCGAACAAACCAACGAGCTCATCATCTGGGGAAGCTATGAGGGCCAAAGCAAGGTGGTTTTCGATGGCATGACCATTTATGGACTAAAAAATTTTAACGACAATATTTGTTCATTTAACCCGCTGATGGCCAAAGACATTGAAATCAACAAAGGGGGCTATGATGTTACTCTGGGCGAAAGGGTAGGAGGGATTGTGAATGTTGCCGGAAAGCTGGGGAATATCCGGCAAGCTTCTTTTGAGTTTGTTGTCAATAACATGACCATCAATTCTTTGGTGGAGATACCCATTGCCAAAAAGGGTTCTCTTATCCTGGCCTTCAGGCACACTTATTACGATCTCTACAACCCCGATGATTTGAGTTTTTTGGTGAGTAGAAATAATGATGCCGATTCAACAAATGATTTGGATTTGAATATCCAGCCCGATTATAAGTTCAGAGATATCAACATCAAATACTCAACACGTTTGGGTAAAAATGACGATCTGTTTTATTTGAGTTTTTATGGCGCATCCGACAAGTTTGGCTACAATATTGACGAAACATTTGCTCATTATCAAATGTTAAAGGAAACAAAAGAAGAAAATGCTCAAAGTGGAGGAGCGATTTTTTATGGAAAGCAATGGAGTGGACGCTCACGAACAAATTTTACCGTCAGCTATTCTTCCTTAAGGTCACAGTTTTACAATAATCTTCAGGTAATTTTTCCGCAAATTAGCAAGGTCAATCAGATAGCAGATAAGCATACTGATAACCAATTAACTGAATTTTCCACCAAGGCAGATAATATTTTCAGGATAGGTAGCACACAAAGTTTGGAAACGGGTGTTGAAATCATTTCCAATAGAGTGGAACTTAAAGAAGATACCTTTGCTGTGAATTACCTCAACATGCAAAACAACTCACCTCGCCTCAACGTTTACGCACAGGATGTGATTTCGCTGGGCAGTTGGGCCATTCTCAAACCCGGGCTCAGACTTACCTATGCCCACTTGCCCCATAAGTTGTTCGCCGACCCACGCATTTCGTTATCGGTTCGGGCAAACCAGAAGTGGAAAGTCAATCTGGCTTGGGGAATTTATCATCAGTTTATTGCTCAAAGCTCCGTGCTGGATGCTGCGGGAAATTATAAGTATTTGTGGACGGTTTGCGACAATTTGGAGGTGCCTGTGTTGTCAGCTCAGCATTATGTGGTGGGTACCTCTTTTCATTCCTCAGGTTTTACTGCCAGTCTCGATGGATATTACAAAACTGTAAACGGACTTACCCGCTATATTCAGTCGTATGTCCATAACGTTCAGGATGTATTTACTGGAAAGGGCAGAAGCTACGGTGCGGATTTTGTGTTGAAACACGAGTTTCGCCAACATGCCTTTTGGATTGCCTATTCCCTCAGCCGGACAGAAGAATTGTTTACTTATTTTCTCGATGGGCAATATCGACGTGCTCCACAGGACCAAACCCACGAGATTAAACTGGCCGGTTCGTTGAATTTCGACCCCTTCTTTTTCTCGGCAGATTATGTGTATGGTTCAGGTTTCCCTGATTATTTGTACGACAGGCAGAACAACGGAGAAACCACCACTGTTTCAAAAAACTACAGTCGTCTGGATGTCTCATCCGTGTATAAATTTTTAAATCGACGACTGAAAGGAGAGGTCGGAATATCCATTTTAAATGTGTTGAATCGGGAGAATTTCAAATTGGAGAATTTTGAACGAATCCCTGCTGGCCAAACCAGCGGCATCAATATATATGCAGAAGCCATTCCATTTACGCCCACATTGTTTTTAAAGCTCTATTTATAAATCGCCTGTTGCGAAACGCTTAATCCATCTTGCTCAATTACAATTATATATACGCCTTTTGGAGTGCTTTGCCGTGGCTGCCAAACAATGCTGTGCGTTTCCTGACTTTGATGATGAATGGTTTTATTCCATACCGCTTTTCCTGAAAGTGAGAAAACAGACAACACAATGGGGGTATTCTTAAAAGCTTTTACCTGGATGGTCATTTGCACTGTAAATGGATTAGGCATAACATGCATTACCAATGGGTTGGCTGGGCTTATTTCATCAATGCCGCTGCCTACGTAGGCTTTGGTTTTTGAAAAATACAAAGGCTGATGCTGATTGCGTTCTGACTCCCAAACCGCATACACCCAGTTGCTTTCGGGGGAAGTGACTTCACCCCAAAATACCTCTGGGTTTTTGTCGGCCACGTTGTTTTTGGTAATGGCCAGCGTGTCAAATTCATATCCGTAGTCGCCTAGCGAGCTGTATATTTCGCTTTGCTCATCAAGCCCGGTAGAATAAACTAACACATGTGGCTGTCCGAAATATTTGGCTACCATCCAGTCCCACAGCACCAAAGATGGATGTTTGATGTCGGTTAATTGGTTGGTGTTGTATTGGTTTACGCTTGGGCTGCTGTGTTGAGAGTAGGTGAAAATTTGATCGTTCTTTACCCAGATCGGATCAGCAAAATCAAAAAATGATTGGTTGGCTACATTCAAATCGAAACAGTCGCCTGTGCTGTCGATGGCCATAAGTTCATCCCAGTAATACCCAGACCCCACTTGGTATTTTTTTATTCTGGCAAAAATACGGAGCGAGTCATTCTCCCATTTCTGAAAGTAGGCTGCTCCCTCGCTCAGGCGATAAGTTTCAATATTTCCAGAGTCGAGCACAAGACGTTCGGTTAAGAAAATGGTGTCGAAACCCGCATCAATTTGCGCTAACAAGGCCGATTCATCTTCCATCCAACCCAGATTGCCCGAAGACGTACTTAAATCTGATTTGTAAGTGTCAGAGTTTGTTAGGTGGTAGGTGTTTAATACGTTGAAGTCGTTATCGAGTTTATAGGCCATAATGTTCGTTGTGCTTTCGATTTTGGAAAAACAGATGAGGTAGCCTTTAAAGTTATTGCTATACGATTCAAGAAAATGAGGGGAGGTGTAGCTTGCGCTTCCCGTTACAACGGGCTGTTCAGTTGCCATGGTAGTGAAATTGCGAAACCAGATATCTGCATTGCATGTGTCGCAGCTTCTTTTTTCGTAAAAGATGCCAAACTCCGAATAACTTATTAGAGCACCTGTTGGGTTGCTGTTAAAACTAACCGAATCGCATACTGGCTGCGGGTCGCCCCAGTCGTAAATATCCTGTGCTTGAACATTGGCAGCAATACTCCACAGCAATGCAAATGCAAAAAGTAGAATTTTTTTTGGTTTCATGGTTTTCAGTTATTTATGCGTTGTAAAGGTATCTTTTTTTTGAGGTAGGGTAAGCAGAAATGGCGATATTATTTTTTGTAAAGAATTTTTTTCAATTTCGTTTGAATATTTGAAAAATTATGCCGTATTTTGCACTCCCTTTTTGAACACCAATTAAACTAAGGAAAGATGTCAAAGATTTGTGAAATTACCGGAAAGAAAGTGATGACAGGGAACAACGTTTCTCACTCCAATATTAAAACCAAAAGAAGGTTTCAGCCCAATTTTCAAACCAAAAAGTTTTTTATTCCTGAAACTGGTGAGTGGATTGTGTTGCGTGTTAGTGCCAACGGATTGCGCACCATCAACAAAAAGGGCATTAGTGCTGCCTTAAAAGATGCTTACGCCAAAGGACACTTCAAGATTTAAACTGTTAAAAAAACAGCACAAAAAAAACTGTATCGGATTCCGATACAGTTTTTTTTGTGCCCTGAAACGATTACAGGTTGCGTTTTATTAATTCTGAAATGCTGTCGGAGAGCTTGTTAAATACTTCTTCACGCGAGCCTTCGGCATCCACCCGATGAAATTTATTCTGTTTCTGGTAGAAATCGATAACTGCTTCCGTTTTTTCGCGGTATTGCTCCAGCCTATTGACGATAAGGTCGGTGGTTAAGTCGTAGTTGCGTGCTGAGGTTGGGTCTTGTGCTCTCGACGATAGTCTTTTAAGTGCCGAAAGTGTTCCCAGCTTGAGCTCGATCATCGCCGAAACACGCATGTTATTACGTTGCAAAAGTCCATCGAGGATATAAGCCTGCACGATTGTTCTAGGAAAACCTTTAAATATGAACCCGTTGGCGTCGGGGTGCTTTTCAATGTTGTCGGCAATTAGTTTGATGGGTATTTCATCGGGTACAATTTCACCTCTGTCCATGTATGGTTTTGCTATTTTGCCCAGCTCTGTCCCATTTGCAATCTCTTTACGAAGTAATTTGCCGGTAGAGATATACACGAGGTTGTGTTTTTTCGAAAGCATATCGCGTTGTGTACCTTTGCCAGATCCTGGTTTTCCGAGGAGTACAATATTGGTATATTCTTTTTCCTTATTCTGCTCAATTACGTTGATAATGCTATTGAAGATCTCATCAATAGTACCTACCCCGTTGAGTGGGATATATTTATTTTGTTTCTGGTAATAAGCAGCAACCGGTTTTGTTTTATTTTCATACTCCTGAAGTCTGATTTTAATTACATCAGCAGTATCATCAGCACGTCCGGATGTTTCTGAACGTAGCAGAAGACGTTGGGTAAGTTCATTGTAGGGAACTTCAAGGCTCAACATCATGTGCAGGCTGGTGTTTAGTTTTAAAAGCAGTCCATCGAGGATATAAGCCTGCACCACTGTACGCGGAAACCCATCAAAAAGAATTCCCCGCGAATGGGTGTTCATGGTTATTTTTTTCTCGATGAGTTGCACAATCATCTCATCGGAGACCAGCCCACCATGATTGATAATTTCTTTTGCTTTTTTACCAATTTCAGAACCTTCTTCAATTTCTGTTCTGAGTAAATCTCCTGTAGAAATATAGGTCAGGTTGTATTTTTCGAGCAGTTTTTGCGATTGGGTTCCTTTACCGGCGCCAGGAGGGCCAAATAATGCAATGTTGAGCATAGTTATGATGAATTAGGGTTCAGCAATTTTATATATATCTCGTAGATTTCGTGCTTGGCCGTTATAATCCAGACCATAGCCGATAATAAAATCGTTCGGAATTTCTATTCCAATATAATCGATCGGAAAATCTTTTTGAAAGGCCGTGGGTTTAAACAGTAATGTTGCGATCTTTACGTCTGCGGCACCCATCCTATTCAAGCGATCGAGTACCTTTTCCATGGTAATTCCGGTGTCGATAATGTCTTCGAGCACAACCACAGTACGTCCATTTATTTCTTCGTTAAAGCCGATAAGTTCGCGCACGTGTTCAGTACTTTTTGTGCCAACATACGATGCCAGCTTAACAAAACTAACTTCGCAAGGAAATTCTATTTTCTTCAGTAAATCGGCGGCAAACATGAAAGAGCCATTTAGAATCACTAAAAAAAGAGGAGTTTTGTCGCTGAGGTCTTGGATCATACGTTCAGCTACTTGCCCTATAGCTAGGTCGATTGCTTCAAATTGAATAAAAGGCTCAAAGTACAGGTCGTGAATTTTTATACGCTTCATATCTATCTCCGCAATTTATGGTAGTAACAGTTAAAGTGTTCAGTTGTAAACCGACAAAGATAGCATATCAGGTTTATTATTCAACTTCTATTTTGTTATTTTTGCTGCCTATACTGAAATAACTAACGATATGAAACCTCTAGTAAGCATTATCATGGGCAGCACATCCGATTTGAAGGTCATGGAAAAGGCAGCTCAATTTTTTGATGAAATGGAAATACCTTTCGAGATAAATGCCCTATCGGCGCACCGAACTCCTGAAAAAGTTGAAAAATTCGCTAAACATGCTGAGGAAAATGGCCTAAAGGTGATAATCGCTGGTGCAGGTATGGCAGCTCATTTACCTGGTGTTATAGCCAGTATGACCTCCGTTCCGGTAATTGGTGTGCCAATAAATGCAAGCCTTGATGGGTTGGATGCCTTGCTGGCGATAGTTCAAATGCCTCCTGGAATACCCGTGGCAACAGTGGGGATAAATGGTGCATTAAATGCAGGGATTTTGGCTGCACAGATGATGGCTACCGGCGATCCTGCGATGATGAAAAAACTTCATGCGTACAAGGAAGCGTTAAAAGAAAAGATTGTAAATGCCAACGAGGAACTAAAGGAGATTAAATACCGTTTTAAAACGAATTAATTTAGCGTTTTCTAATCATCAGGATGCCATCCCGAA
>CAYWNI010000069.1:6362-7298 GCA_964459525.1 uncultured Lentimicrobiaceae bacterium
ACACGTGGGTCGTGCGTTACCATATCGTTTAGCGCAATTATTCCGCTGGTTTCCTTGTCGGAGGAAGCATTTTCCTCAAAAACTTTTCCGCTCCACAGCACATTGTCGATGAGCATAAATCCGCCTGGTTTGAGTTTTTCCAGAGCAACTTCGTAATAATCAGTATATTGTTCTTTGTCACCATCAATAAATATGAGGTCGAAAACGAGGTTTAATGTCGGGATTATTTCCAGGGCATTACCAATTAGCAGCTCTATTTGTGCTGCATGTTCTGATTGGGAAAAGTGATTACGCAATGTAGTTTCCAGCTCCTCGTTTATGTCAATGGTAATCAATTTTCCTGTTGGCGACAAACCTTTGGCCAGTGCCAGTGCAGAGTATCCTGTAAACGAGCCAATTTCTAAAATACTTTCGGGGCGCATCATTTTTGAAATAAATTCCAGAAACTTGCCCTGTACTTTTCCTGAAAGCATGCGAGGGTAGTAGGTGGTAAGGTGTGTTTGTCGGTTTACCTCATGCATCAGCTGATCTTCGTCTGTGGTGTGTTCTTCGAGGTAGGCGTCTAAGGCTTTGTTAATCATCTTATTTGCTTTGATAAAGAAGCGTGCTGAACTGATTGTGGTCGAGTATTTCATTGGCAACCTCCAACAGGTCTTCAGTTGTAATTCGCTCTATTTGTTTAAGCAGCTCTTCCATGCTTTGCACCTGATCGTAGATAAGATGCGATTTGGCGATGCCTAGCATTTCGTTTAAAAACGATTCTCCATTGATGGCCACCTGGCCTTCGATTTGCTTTTTCGCGCGGTGTAACTGAATGGTACCCAGTTTTTTTTCGTTCAGTAGGCGCAGTTCCTTTTTAATCAGGCTCAGGCTTTTGTCGACAAGCTTTTGTTCTGTGCCGAAATAAATACCAAAAATACCAGTGTCGGAGTAGGG
>CAYWNI010000069.1:7308-10983 GCA_964459525.1 uncultured Lentimicrobiaceae bacterium
GAGTAGGGTTGGTAGTACGATTCGATGGTGTACGCGTAACCATGTTTTTCGCGCAGCGACATGCTTAACCTACTGTTTAGTGTGGGCCCTCCAAGTAAATTGCTCAGCAGGAGCAGGGCAAATCTTTTTTTGTCGTTTTGACCATAAGCTTGGTTTCCAGTGAGGCAATGGGCCAGATGTGCTTCTTTCGCCATAATTTCCTCGCGAGGCTGGTATTGTTTGTAGGTTTGGCGAAGCTGTTTTGACGGACTTGTGCTATATTCACTAAAATATTGTTCTGTCCACTTTATAAGCTGTTTCATCGAAAGGTTGCCCACTGAGGCTAGAACCATTTGGTTTGTGCCATAGTTATTTTTCGAGAATTTAAGCAAATCCTGTCGCTTAAAAGAGTTTACCGATTGGAGGTCGCCCAGAATATTGCGCCCCAATGGATGGCCACGAAAAATCAGGTTCTCAAAATCATCAAAAATTAGTTCTGAAGGGCTGTCGTTGTATGAGTTTATTTCGTCAAGAATGACTTCTTTTTCTTTGGCGATTTCTTTTTCAGGAAAAATAGAATTAAAGGCTACATCGGCAAAAAGCTCGAGACTTTGCTTGTAGGTTGGCGTTAAAAACGAAGCATAAACGCAGGTTTCCTCTTTGGTTGTAAAGGCGTTAAGATCACCGCCATTGTTTTCGATGCTGCTCAAAATATGGTAGGCTTTTCGTTTTTTTGTGCCTTTAAAAATCATGTGTTCCATAAAATGAGCCAAACCGCTTTCGTGTGATTGTTCATCGCGCGAACCTGTGTTTACCATCAGGCCACAGTGGGCTACAGAACCTGGTATGTTTCGGTGTATAACCTTGATACCGTTGTTTAAGGTGTGGTATTGATAACTCAATGAAAAAATTTTGGCGAAGATAATAAGTATTCCTTTGTTATCAAATTGCGACGCAAACCCAAAAAAATGTATTTTTGGTTTGGACAAAACCATTAATATTGAGCCAGTATGTTTGTAACCTTGAAAAAAATTAAAATCAGGTACAATTTAATCCTGTTTTTTCTCAGTTTTATTTTTGTATTTGTAATTGGGCTATTTCGGTCGAGTAGCTGGATTGATGAATTATACAGTGCAAGTGTTTCCTTGATATTCTTTGCTTCAATACTTAGTGTAACCGACAAGCGCATCAAGTATTTATATGTTGCAATCGGAATAACTGTACTAACGTGGATTTCAACTTATTTTAAGCTTGAGTCCGTTTTACATCTTGCTTCGCTTTCGGCCATGGTTTTTTTTATTTACATTATCATTGTGTTGGTTATACAAATTTCCAGAAGCCATAGGGTAGGGGCTTTGGAATTTCTGAAAGCCATCAATATTTATTTTCTTCTTGGGATAATTGGAGCCATTATATTTAGAACTATTTATCTGGCTAATCCTCAGTCGATAATCCTTAATTATGGCGCTCAATATCAGCTTACCGATTTTATTTACTACAGTTTTATTACAATGACCACTGTGGGTTACGGTGATATTACCCCAGTAACACCCTTGGCTCGAAGTGTAGCTGTGTTTTTAAGTTTTGGCGGACAACTTTATTTAACCATGATTGTTGCACTTTTGGTGGGTAAATACATCACTGGAGCTCCATTGCCTGCGCCTGTGTCCAGCCCTATATTCCAGCCAGGTTTGAAGTCGATGCGTGATAGTATGCAGCATTCTGATCAGGATGGTGTGGATTCTTCCAAACATAAAAAAAACGATCCCGGCTGGCCGGAATCGTGATTTGAGGATTTTTTTCTGGATATTAGTTCCAGCCCAATATTGCTCTGAAATCATATTCTTCTGGATGTTCAACAAATGCTTTAGCAGCTTCGTAATCACCTGGTTCAATAAATTGTAATCCATACTGAATAACAAGTCTTGTTTTTTCTGAGTCCATGTCAACCAGCCGAGGTTTTACTTTACCGTGTTCATCGGTAACATCGTCCAAATAGAGCGGTGCAATATTTCCAACGTGGTCAGCTGTCACCATGCAGCCAGTGCGTCCCTCTTCGTATAATTTTTTCACGCCTATGCCTAACATACTGCAATACAATAAGTCGTAAGCAGTTGGCTGAACGCATCTTAGCTCATAGCCCAGTTCTACCGGACGACTTTTTACTTTTAAACCAATTTTTTTCAATTTACTTTGAAGCAGAATATTAAAGATGTGAGCTTTACTCACATTTCCAAGCTCAGGATGCCCATGTTCGTCGTACGTAAAAGTGATGCCTGAGTTGGTAATTTCCTCGTCGCTCATAAAGTGAAACACACCTTCGCTAACGATAGAAGTGCCATAGTCGATGCCGCTGAGCTTACGTTTGAGGATGGCCGAAATAAGTAAGTTGGTAATACGGTCGAGACTTACAGGTACCTTGTTGAACATTTCAGGAATGATAATCATGGGGAACTGGCAAGCGGCACCTATACCAAAAGCAAGGTGACCGGCTTCGCGCCCCATGGCGGCAACCACAAACCAGTTGCCACTCGTGCGAGCATCTTCGTAAATAGTTTTTGCTATGCGAACGCCTTCCTGCTTGGCACTTTGGTAACCGAAAGTGGGAATGCCTACTGGCAGAGGTAGGTCGTTATCGATGGTTTTTGGTACATGAATATTTTGGATGTTCACGTCATGTTGTCGTAGGTATTTCGAAATGCGGTTGGCCGTAGATGCAGTATCGTCGCCGCCAATTGTTACCAGTAGCACAACATTATTTTCAACAAAAAAACGTGTTGAAAATTCCTCATCTTTGGGCTTGTGGCGGCTCATTTGTAAGGCAGATCCACCGCGTTTGTGTATGTCGTCAGCAAATTTAAAGTCAATTTCCTGAATGTCGGGATCGTCGGCAAAAAGCCCTTTGTATCCTTCATGGATACCCAGAACGCGATAACCCGTTCTTAAAAAAGTTAGGGCCACTGAACTAATTACCGAGTTGATGCCTGGGGCTGGTCCGCCACCGCAAAGTATAGCTATCGATTCTTTCATTTTTAATTGTGTAGGTTTATTAGAGGGGCAAAGATAGTATTTTCGTTTTTGGTTTTTGTCGTTGGTTGTTATTCGTTTTTTACCAATACCTGAAATGTGGAGCGGCTGCGTTGTTCCAGAAAAACCTTTCGGCCTTCGGTAATCTGCTTAATAAGTTCGGGTGTATAATTGCGTAAGGTGATAAGTTGCAGCCCCAAATTGTACTTAACTTCCATGTTGTTTTTCAACTCACCAAAAAGTTTTGCGAGTTTGTTGGCATCGTAGTCAAAGCACACAGAAAAGCTTACTGCCGAATGTTGCATCAGGTTAAGGTGTATCTTGTTTCGGCTGAAAGCGGCAAATAAGTCGGTGAGGTGGTCTTCGGCAATAAACGACAGGTCTTTGGTGTTTGCCGAAAACAGCACCTGGTTGTCTTTCACGATGATGCTATGCAGTTTTTCGTCGGATGTAGTTTCGCATGAAATGCAAGTTGGTGTTGTTTCAGGATGAAAAAACGACCTGACATACAGCGGGATATTTCGCTTTTTAAGCGGTTGTATTGTTTTGGGATGGATGATTGTTGCTCCGTAAAACGCCAGCTCAATGGCTTCGTGGTACGATAGTTTGTCGAATTTTACACAGTCTGGAAACCGCTGTGGATCAGCATTCATCAACCCGGGCACATCT
>CAYWNI010000070.1:0-10978 GCA_964459525.1 uncultured Lentimicrobiaceae bacterium
TTCTTGGTGGTGTCCAACCCGAGGGCGATAATTAAATAGTCGGGTTTAAATTTTTTAATAATGCGCACTGCCTTTGTAAGTGTTTTTGCATAAGTGTCGTAAGAAATTGTTTCTGGTAATGGATAGTTATAATTGAATCCTAATCCGTTTTCTTCTCCTTTTTCATCTTCAAAACCTGAGAAATATGGATAAGCGAATGACGGATGCCCGTGAATTGACAAAGTCAGGATATCTTTTCTATTGTAAAAAATTTGTTGTTGGCCATTTCCATGATGAAAATCGAGGTCAAGAATAGCAACAGTGCCAAGTTTGCTCAGTCGCTCTGCAGCTATCGCGCAGTTATTAAAATAACAAAAGCCACCAAAAGCATATTTTTCAGCATGGTGTCCAGGAGGTCTGGTAAGTACATAGGCAGCCTGAGCTCCAGCAACTAAATCGTCGGCTGCTGACAAGGCACAGTTAACACCCTGTTTAGCGGCTAAAAAAGCGTTTTTGTTTAGCGGCGTAAAGGTGTCGAAGCAATAGTAGCCTGCCTTTACAGATAATTCTTTTGGTGCTCTAACTGCATTTCGAATGGGGAAAACATAAGGGTAAACCGATTTTCCCGGAGGCAAGCCTTGGCAAACATTTTTGAAATAGTTAAAATAGCTCTTGTCGTGAACTTCTAGGATGAACTTTTCAGGATAGGATGCTGCTTTTTTTTCAACAAATAAGTTTGTTTTTTGGAGCTCTTTTTTTATGCTAGTTATACGAACAGGCGATTCAACATATCCTCTTTCTTTTACGTGATGAATAGCATGCTTTTCATTGGTGTAGAGGATTATTTTATCATTCCCCGAGAGGGTAGAAAACTCTGTTTTTTTGCTTTTCTTAAAGTAGATGAAATCGCGAAGCTTTATGGGGTCATCTGTTATGCTATCGCTAACCATTTTTATGTACTCTTCATCGCAGTAGTCGCTGTATTTCCTTTCAAGAATGGCGCGAAAAATCTTTTTGGCATCACCTTTTCCGATACCTTTATTATTTTCTAATAAATCAACTGCCAGAAATGGCGGGCAGTCGTCTTCAGGTTTTACCCGAGCTTCATATTTTGTGTTGATAATCGGTCTTGCTCCAAATTTCTCGTAAAAAGCCAGTCTTTTTTTATTCTCTTCCAGAGTGGAGGTGTCCTTGCATAACTCAGGATCGTCGGGTAAACATTCAAAAAATAATCCGTTAACATTCAGTGATAAAGCATCCTCTTTTACCCTTTGATACAATGCGCCTCCAACTCCTGAAGAGGCTTTGCCAGGCATAACCGCCACGAAATCAAGATAACAAAATTTTAGGTCGGGCATATACATCAACAAAGCAAACCCGCGTAGTTTATTGTTAATGTCTTCAGCAACAAATAAGTAAGTCAGCGATTTGTATTTTAGTGGGTTGATGAGCTGCTCGATGTATTCAGTAGCTTTTTTTTCCGAAATAGCCGGGAATTGTAATTTAATTATTTCGGTAACTTCCTGAATCCTTTGTGTGTTTGATTCAACAAAGGGGTTTGATATTTTCCTTATACGAAACATGGCTACGGCTTTAATTGAATACCTTTTGTTAATTCTGCTCCTACCTGTGATACTTTTGATTTTTTATCAAATACCCCCACATTAAGCCCGTAAAAGTAAATTAGTTTTGGATTGTTTTTACTTTGGCTATTTTTTATTTTTATATACTTCTTTTTTTAATTAACATTCTGAAATATAAAGTTTTATAGGCTGCTTGGAAGGTTCGATGCCTCTAGCCTTTAATTTGAAAATACAGAAACTTTTTTTTTCTTTGATATATTGATTGTATTTGTGTTGGGCGAAAGGTGTTTTTTGATAATTGGCGCGCCTTGCAGTAAAAAGATCTTAATTCTGTCGAGCATTCCTGTATGATTTAGCATTAGGGATAATTATATCCGACTTTGTCTCATGCTCAGTAATATCTATCGATAGATCATTGGTTTTGAAGATAATCAGGTTGAGATCGTAAACCTACAGCGGGATTTGTTAGGCCTTTTTAGTGGCTTTAAATTATTATTCATGTGTATAGTTTTGCTTTGAATGCGGTTTATGCCGTTGCTCGAAGATTATGTTTTTTACAGCAAATGTTTGCTTGCTAAATGGCTTTGTTATTTTATTCACACTTAATCCAACAAACCTCTTTTAAAAAATGTTAAAACAGCTGAAAACATAATAATTAGAAGCATTCTAAGTTAAATAAATAACAAATTACCATCTTTTGTTTCTATCTTTGCCTCACGTTGAACCTTTAAATTCTGAACAAATGAAAAAACATAATTTCTATGCCGGTCCTTCGATATTACCGGATTTTACGATTGAAAACACAGCCAAAGCAATCAAAGAATTTGCAGGAACTGGTTTGTCGCTAATGGAGGTTTCGCACCGTAGCAAAGAATTCATTGCTGTAGTTGATGAATCTGTTGCACTGTTTAAAGAACTTTTAAAAATTCCGGAAGGATATAGTGTTTTGTTTTTGGGTGGTGGTGCCAGCACACAGTTTGCAATGATTCCGTTCAATTTAATGAACACTAAGTCTGCCTACCTTAACACAGGTGTTTGGGCTAAAAAGGCTATAAAAGAAGCCAAAATGTTTGGTCAGGTCGACGTGGTAGCTACCTCAGAGGACAAGAACTTCAATTATATCCCAAAAGGATTTACGATTCCGGCTGATGCTGATTATTTCCATATTACTACCAATAATACTATTTATGGTACTGAAATTAAGCACGATATCGATTCTCCTGTCCCACTCGTAGCCGATATGTCATCGGATATTTTTAGTCGTCCGCTGGATGTTTCTAAATATGCGATCATCTATGGCGGTGCTCAAAAGAACTTAGCTCCTGCCGGTGTTACCTTCGTTATTATACGCAACGATATTCTTGGAAAAGTATCACGCGTTATACCAACCATGTTAAACTACCAAACCCACATTGATGGCGAAAGTATGTTTAATACTCCTCCTGTAGTTCCTATATTTGCTGCATTGCAAACCTTAAAATGGCTTAAAAATAATGGTGGAGTGGAACAAATGCATAAGGTAAATATTGAAAAAGCTGGACTACTTTATAGTGAAATTGATCGCAATCCTTTGTTTAAGCCTACAGTATCTAACCCTGAAGACCGCTCATTAATGAATATTTGTTTCGTGATGAACGATGGTCATGAGGACAAAGAAAAAGCGTTTATGGACTTTGCCACTTCTCGTGGAATGATTGGTATTAAAGGTCACCGTTCAGTTGGAGGATTCCGTGCATCTACATACAATGCCCTGCCAATCGAGAGTGTTAAAGCGCTTGTTGAAACGATGCAGTTATTTGAAAACCAAACAAAATAATTATTTAAAAAACTAAAGCCAACTAAGATGACAAAAGTATTAATTGCAACTGAAAAACCATTTGCTTCAGGCGCGGCAAAACAAATTGGCAATGTGCTTGGTGAAGCGGGGTTTGAATATGCTTTTTTGGAAAAATACACAGATGTTCAGCAGCTTAAGGATGCTGTTGCTGATGCAGATGCTGTAATTATTAGAAGTGATATCATTGATGAGGCTATCATGACGGTTGCTCCAAAGCTCAAAATTGTGGTGCGTGCTGGTGCTGGTTACGATAACGTTGATTTGAAAGCTGCTACAGCTCATGATGTGGTGGTGATGAATACACCAGGGCAAAACTCTAATGCCGTAGCTGAGTTAGCATTGGGCATGATGGTGTTCCAAGCGCGAAACCATTTTAATGGAACCTCTGGTACTGAATTATTGGGCAAAAAACTTGGTATTCATGCCTATGGTAATGTGGGTAAACATGTAGCGCGTATCGCCAAAGGATTCGGCATGGAGGTTTGTGCCTACGACCCGTTTGTAAAGGCTGAAATAATGAAAGTCGATGGTGTCGAAGCTGTAGAAAATTTGGAAAAATTATATGCTGACAATGATTACATTAGTCTGCATATTCCTGCCAACAACGAAACCAAAAAGTCAATTGGCTACGAGCTGCTTTCCAAAACAAAAAAAGGTGCGATGCTTGTAAATACAGCACGCAAGGAGGTTATCGATGAGGAAGGGATGCTTCGCTGGTTTGCCGATTGCGATACATTTAAGTATGTTTCGGATATTGCTCCCGACCAAAAGCAGCAATTCGAAGAAAAGTATGAAAACCGTTGTTTTTTTACCCCAAAGAAAATGGGTGCGCAAACTGCGGAGGCTAATAACAATGCTGGAGTGGCAGCTGCTCGTCAAATCATTAACTTTATCAATAATGGGGATATTACTTTTAAGGTAAACTAACAATTGGTAGTGGATCAAGCTACCGAAACTGTAAATCTATCAATAACTTAACCTTAAACGAGAGTCTGAAGGCTTTCGTTTAAGGTTGTTTTTAAACAACTAAAATACCAAATCAAATTACCATGCATAGTCACACAGAAAAGATTGAAAAAATTGAAAAGATTGAAAAAGTCGGTACGTTTTTCCGATTCGAGGATCTTCGTATTTATCATAAATCATTGGATTATATTACATGGGTACAAGATGTTACTATGATGTTTCCCCCAAATGACCCTACCGAGTTTTCTTTGCGTTTTAACGACTCAGCACGTAACATTGCCCTATTTATTGCGGAAGGATCTGCCCGTAACAAAAGTCAGTTTGTTTATTATTTAAAAATGGCTAAAAGTGCTATTCGTGAATGTCTGGTTTTTACCATGTTGGCCAAAAAGCAAAGTTATATTTCCGATCTTTATGACGAGGAATCCAGAAATCACCTCATGGAAATGACCAAAATGATCGGGGCGCTTATTTCTAGTTTGCAACGTGCAGGCGGAAACAACAGTAATGGGAATGGCGGATACAACTATGCAGGCAAAGGTAATAACGGAGCATACAAGCCCAATTATCACGATTTGTCGGATGCTTCCAATTCAAACCTGCATGATGAAATGTATGATGAAGACTAATATTTAGAAAAGGGATTTTTGTATAAAATATATTGATTATGGCCATAATAAGAGCATTTAAAGGGCTTCGCCCACCACAAGAAATCGTTAAAAAGCTTGCTAGCCGTCCTTACGACGTATTAAATAGTGAAGAAGCCAGAATTGAAGCCGACGGGAATCCGAATACGTTGCTTCATGTCATTAAACCTGAAATCGATTTACCTAAAGATGTAAATCTTTATAGCGAGCAGGTTTATGATAAAGCCAGAAGTAATTTCGAGGAGTTTAAAGCGAAAGGTTGGCTGGTCGCTGACAATCAAAACGCGCTATACATATACGGGCAAACCATGTTTGGGAAAACACAATATGGTATTGTAGGTTGCGCCAGTGTTGCAGATTATATGAACAACGTTATTAAAAAGCATGAGCTTACCCGGCCCGATAAGGAAGAAGATCGTATGAAACATGTGCGTATTACTAATGCGAACATGGAACCTGTTTTCTTTTCTTATCCTGCTGTAGAGGCTGTAGATAAAATCGTTAATGATATCGTTGAAAACCAGACTCCTGAGTACGATTTTGTATCTGATGATGGCGTTGGTCATCATTTCTGGGTGATTGACGACCAGAAAACGATAAATGAAATTATTGCACTGTTTGCGAAATTGCCAGCAACTTATGTGGCTGATGGTCACCACCGAACCGCAGCTGCTGCACTCGTTGGAAATGAGAAAAAGCAGCTGAATAAAAACCATACCGGCGAAGAGGAGTATAATTATTTCTTGGCTGTGCATTTTCCTGATAATCAGTTAACTATTATCGACTACAATCGCGTGGTTAAAGATTTAAACGGACTTTCTTCCGCCGATTTTATCGAAAAACTCAAACTGCATTTTGATGTGGTTGAGAAAGGTGTCGATATTTTTAAACCTTGTAAGTTGCACAATTTCTCGATGTATCTTGATGGGCATTGGTATTTGCTTAAAGCACATGCCGATACCTATAACGACAACGATCCGATAGGTGTTCTTGATGTGACCATTCTGACCAATGAGGTGCTTCAGCCACTTTTAGGTATTGATGACTTACGACGTTCTAAACGTATTGATTTTGTTGGCGGTATAAGGGGGCTGGGAGAGCTTAAATCACGCGTAGATAGTGGAGAGATGAAGGTTGCTTTTGCACTCTACCCAGTGAGTATGGATCAACTTATAAATATTGCCGACAGCGGTCTTATTATGCCTCCCAAAACAACTTGGTTTGAACCCAAATTGCGTTCCGGTTTGGTGGTGCATGAATTAGACTAATTTGTAATAAGTTGATTACTAAAGAAATAAATATTGAATCGTTAGTTGAGACTTATCCTTTTTCTGTTAGGTATTTAATGGAAAAAGGGATTCGCTGTATTATGTGTGGCGAGCCCATCTGGGGAACGTTAGAGGAAGCCGCAATTGAAAAGGGATTCGATGAGTCAGCTATTCAGGGTTTTGTTGACGATCTGAATAAAATAGTTTTAGACCAATAACCGATATGTAACCAGTGAGTTATGGTGCTAGTAGCGCTTTAATCCACTGGTTATTTTTTTGTTCAAAAATAAGGCGGCGGTGCAAACGATTTTTGCCTCCTTGCCAAAATTCAAAATAATCCGGAATTAGTAGGTAGCCTCCCCAAAACTCTGGGCATTCCGGTTTTTCACCTGATTGTTTATAAGTTTCAATCTCTGCTTTAAAGTTTGAAAAATTATTTATTTTTTGGCTTTGTGGCGATAAATAGGCTGAAATTTGGCTGTCCATCGGTCGTGATAAAAAGTATTTTTTTGACTGTTTGCGGGGCATTTTCTTTACAGTTCCTTCCACGCGAATTTGGCGTTCTAACTCTTTCCAGAAAAACAATACGCTGGCGTTATGATTTTGCGCCAACTCTTGTCCTTTTCTGCTTTCGTAATTGCTGTAAAATGACAGCTCGCCGTTTTCAATACCCTTTAATAGCACAACCCGCGACGAAGGTCTTCCTAAATGATTTACAGTGCTTAGCACCATCGCATTCATCTCTTGAATACCTATGTCGCTGGCCTCTTCAAGCCAATTTTTTAAAAGTAAATTAGGTGAATCGGTAATATTGTCCAGTGTGAATTCAAATTGACCGAAATCACGCCGAAGATCTTCCAAGTTCATACATATAAATTGTTAATTTTGACAAAAGTAATAATCCTGATGAAACGCTATGTTTAAACCTCGTTTTCGGTTATTCCGTCAGAAAAAAACATACCTGCCTACGTGGATAGGATGGTTGGTTATCGTGCTTTTATTTGGTGTTCTTTTCCGTATTTTGTTGCCAGTTCCGGTATATTACCTTTCTGTTAACAAGCCTATTAAATCAAAAACGCTTGTGGTAGAGGGCTGGGTTGAAACCTATGTTGTGGTTGATGCATTAGCTTATTTTAAGGAACATGGATACGAACGTATGATTGTCACAGGTATTCCAATCACCATTTATGAGTTTATTGCTCCATACCGCAATACTGCCGAAGCCACCATTTTCACGATGCAGCATTTTGGTTATACTGACACCATTTATCGAGCTGTTATTCCTTCTACGACATATACTGATCGAACCTACAATACCGGGCTAATGGTTAGAGAGGTTTTTATCGAACATCCTGATTGGGAAAAGTCCTTGGATGTTTACTCTGTTGGGGTACATTCACGGCGCAGTCGTTATTTGTTTAAAAAAGCATTAGGGAATGATTTTAGGGTTGGAATAATTGCACATCCTGACCGTACTTTTTTGTCCAATACTTGGTGGCAAAGTAGTAAGGGCTTCAGAAATGTAACCAATGAAATGATTGCAACTTTTTATGCCATGGTTTTTTTTAGGCCTGATCGGGATCAGGTTATTTCAAAGATAGAGATGGGGACTCATATTGATGAAATTTTGGAGTTGCGTGCGATTAAAAATATTGAATTCGCCGACACAACTTCTTCTCCTTTTACATATAATGAGATAAATGAATTTCACGGTTTAAATTACTACGACCCTGACTTGTCATATCGACTCATGGCGACTTTTAAAGTTGATACCTCTGAAATGCCTTTTCAGTTGCCTACAACCACAGATCGCTTGCCTACTTACCGTAAGTATGGAACGCTACAGTTTGAAATAGAGGATGTTGCATATGAACTAACGGCTTTCCAAAATATGGCTTTTATAAATCATCCCGAATATGGAAAACAGCTTTTTGTGCCCTATGGTGATCTCACTAACGCTACCACAACTTATATGGCTGGACGTTTTTTGGATATCCCCATTCCTGCTGATAGTTTGGTTTTGTTAGATTTCAATCTGGCCTACAACCCCTATTGCGCTTACGATGAGCGGTGGTCATGCCCATTGGTTCCTTTCGAAAATCAGTTGCCAGTGCTAATTCCCGCAGGCGAAAAAAAATACAAGCATTAAATCTTTTGTAAGTATGGAAAAATACAATATTACCCTATTGCTTGTTGAAGATGATAATATAATGCGAAGTGTGTACAAGCAACTGATTGGGCAATTTGTAAGCCATGTTTTGGTCGCCGTAAATGGAGAGGAAGGGTATAATTCCTTTTTAGAACATCAGCCCGACATAATTCTTACCGATATTAAAATGCCGGTAATGAATGGGTTGGATATGATAAACAAAATTCGCCTAACTGACAAAAAGGTTCGAATCGTAATCATGTCCGCCTATAGCGAATCGCGCTTCTTTCAAAAAGCTATCGAGTCGGGCGTGAAGGGCTTTTTAACTAAACCTATTAATAACTCCCAATTTAATGAAGTAATTACTGAGCAGATAAGGGACGTTCTGCTAGAGAAATCCTTGCGCGAGGAAGAGAAAAGGAGGCGAATAGCAGAGGAAGAGCGCGATAAAAGTGAGAATATCCTTAAAGCATTAAATAATGCTACAGGCGCGTTCTTAACAAAAGGTATTAGTGTTATCACGGTTAGTAACGCGCTTTCTACGATTGGAGAAATTTCTAAAGTTTCTCGTGTTTATGTTTTTAAAAAAGAGCGTGCGGATAATAAAGAGTTTATTAGTCAAATATATGAGTGGGTGTCAGTTGGCATTGAACCGCAATTAGAGAATGAAGAGCTTTTAAATATTCCAATTGATGACAAGGTATTTAGTCGCTGGGCTTCTGTTCTTAATGCTCGAAAAAATGTTGTACTTATTGTAAGTGAGGTAGATAACCAGAATGAGCGATCACTGCTTGAAAGTCAAAATATTAAATCGTTGTTGGCTATTCCGATTTTTTTGAAAGATGAATGGTGGGGATTTGTAGGTTTTGACGATTGTTTCGAAGAGCGTGTCTGGTCTGATTCTGAGGTTAATAGTTTGGGAATGTTGGCCTACAATTTAGGCGGTGCCATTTACCGTAAAAATGTTGAGGATCAGTTAACACAGTTAAATGCAAACTTGGAAAAACGTGTCAAACAACGGACGACTGCCCTAGAGCAAGAAGTTGTTGAGCGTAAATTTACCGAATCGTTGTTGCGTGAAAGCGAGGAAAAATATAGGCTTATTTATGAAAATGCTAACGATGGTATCATATTGGTGAAAAATTATGATGTTTTTCTCATTAATCCTAAAGTTAGCGATATTTTCGATCTGTTTCCCCGCGAAATAATCGGGAAAAAATTGGCTGACTTTTTCTTACCTGACTACGCGGAAACGTTTGACCAGATTCTGTCACATGAAAATTTTGAAGAAGGTGCTGATCTTTACGAGTTATCTGTTGAATTGCATCGAGGTAAGTGGATAGAACTTAAAGTGTCGTTTATCGTATGGGATAATACTCCTGCTCATTTGATTTTTATCTCAGATATTACTAAAAGAAAAGTGGCAGAGAAGGATCTCTTTAACTTAAATGCGCAGCTTGAAGCGCGTATACGTGAAGAAATTAGTCGTGTAGAGCAACAACAGCAAATATTGGTACAAAAGTCTAAGATTGAGTCCATAGGGGAGTTGTCTGCTGGATTGGCACACGAAATAAACCAACCCCTTGTTGGTATATCTATGGGGCTTGAGAACATGCATAATAGGTTGGTTGAAAATGCTTTAACAGATGATTACCTGAAGAATAAAATTAATATGCTGTTTGCGGACATTGAGCGTATTCAAAATATAATTAACCATGTTCGGATTTTTTCGCGCGATCAGGAAAAACAGGAATTAGAGGTGGTTGACATCCCTACCGTTATAACCAATGCTTTGTCGTTGGTTAGCCGTCAGTTTATAGATCATGATGTGGATTTGCGCACCTGCATTCCCGATGGTGATTTTCTGACCAAGGGAAATGGATATCGTTTGGAGCAGGTATTGTTGAATGTTTTGTCGAATGCAAAATATGCGGTGGAAGAACGCGAACGATTAACTCAAAACAGCTTCAAAAAACTGATCATGGTTAGTCTTGAAGCTGATGACAAAAACCATGTTATCACCATCGAAGACAATGGTGTCGGAATAAGCGAAAAGGTCATTCCTCAAATATTCAACCCGTTTTTCACTACAAAAAGTGAAGAAAAGGGAACAGGGCTTGGTTTATCTATTTCTTATGGTATTATCAGAGAAATGCAAGGAGCAATACAAGTTGAAAGCGAAGTCAATAATTTTACAAAAGTAATTATCACATTACCAAAGATTTAAACATGTCTACAGCGTTAAATATATTGGTCCTCGACGATGAGCCTCGTGTGTTGGATGAAATAGAGGAGTTCTTGACGAGCAAAGATTATCATGTTTTTAAAGCCGGTTTGCCATCTCAGGCTTTTGATATACTCGCCAAAGAGGCGATAAGCATTATGATTTTGGATGTGAAATTGCCCGAAATGAATGGTTTAGAAGTACTTAATAAAGTAAAGCAGACCTATTCACATGTCGAGGTGATTATGATTTCAGGGCATGGTGATATGGAAACAGTTATACAAGCAATGCGTGGAGGCGCTACTGACTATTTCCCGAAGCCTTT